>SMVT01000106.1 GCA_004357365.1 Nitrospina sp. | reverse complement strand
GTGGATGAGGACGAAATCGAATTCAGCGAGAATATATTTTTGAGTGTCACTTGTTATTTTTCTTTCGGTGTTTATCAGATCGAACGCGTGGAAAATCTGCCCCACAGGACGGCTCCTGCCAGTCCCGCAACCAGCGTGACGCCGCTTATCGTCAGGCCATCTTTGAAACCTTCCGGAAAATAATCAAACACCAGGGTATGCCGGCCCGGACCCAATTGCACCGCCCGGTAAAAATGATTGGCCTGCAGGATGGATCCCTCCTGTCCGTCGATGGTCACCGTCCATCCGGGAAAATAGGAATCCATCAGGACCAGGAAACCATTACCCTCCTGCGAGGTTTTGACGGTGACCTGGTTGGGCCGGTAACTCACTTCTTCCACCTTTCCTTCAAAATGATCCGTTGGCTCAAACTCCACCGGCTGGCTCAGCAGCACTTCTTTGAGCGGGTCGAACGATTCGTCGTAATAGGTATTCAGCAGTTGCGGTTCCCGTCCCCTGCGCACCTGCGGCACCAAATAAGCGCGCGGCAGTGCTCCCGGAAGCGCCTGCAGCCGTTCGGGCCGTATGACCGGCCGGCCCTGTGCAAACTCGGTGGGCCGGTCCCCGTCAATCCAATGGGTGACATTGCTCCTTTGGAGAATGCGAAGACGTCGCTCCCTGGAAGAGCTGTGGAATATTTTTTCCCAGAGTCGATGATCTTTCAGCTCCAATCCCAGGCCCGGGATGCCGTTCACATATCCCACCTCATGTATCATTCCCCAATAAGGATAAAAATGCTCCTTGGCCGCCAGATATCCCGCCCGGATGCCGGGCTCGTTGGGAAACCCCTTGTACAGGGGATTCTCCGTTTTCCCGGTGTAAAGCCGGACGGGTTCCTTATTGTGTTTGATCCGCTCCAACAATTGTGGAGGTTGTTCATAAAAACTGCGGGGCATCAAAGGCATGACCTGAGAACCGCTGGCGGTCAAGTCCACCGCGATCAACAGCAATACGCCGGCCCGGAACCAGACCTCCTTTAAACGTTTAAAGTAAAACAGGGTGTACCCCAAACCGAAAACCATCAGCAGGAGAATGGGAATCTCGGGCCGGTAGTTGGGCTGGACCACCGCGGCGATCCCCAATATTGAAAATATGAGAATCAAAAAAGTCACAATGCTTTTTATGCCAATTTCGCGGTTTTGTGCCACCCGGATCAGATAATCGAACATGTGGCCTGTTAAAAAGATCAATGCAAACGCGGACAGGAAAAAATATTTCTCCGGGAATCTGAACAGGTCGAGAAAGGGCGTCACTGAATAAATCCAGCGATACACCGGGTTATGGCTCCCCAAAGCCAGGAAAATCCCTGCAAAAAATACCAGCAACCAGAACAAGACCGCCGGGTTTTTGCGGTTCAAAAACGAGAAGCCCAGAAAAACCACAGCAAACAACCCCATATAAATATTGATATAAAAAGTGTTAATGCGGAAAATGCCGCTGGTTCCGTTGAGGTATTTGTCAAAATCGAAGGGCAGCAGAAGCTGTGCCAGCTGACTCGCCGCCATGGACCGGTAGGCGTGGTCGGCAAAGGGCATTCCCCCCTCCCGGACCGACCAATGGGTCAACTGGTAAGTGGGCACCAGTTGTAATGCCGACAGCCCCAGCGCCATTACCAAAAGCAACCCCAGGGCGGCCACCCTGCCCGGCTTGTGCAGGCTGCCCTCATAATAGGGGACCAACAGCAAAGTATAGGCGGCCAGCAGCAGGCCGGTTAAAATGGACACTTCCGGGCAGGCGGCCAGGGTCTGACACGCCAGGGCCAAAACGGCTCCGGCCAGCCAGCCGATCCTCTTTTCTAAAATGAACGCCTGGAACAACAGGAAAATCAGCGGCAGCCAGACCGCCGCCAAAAAAAAATTGCTGAGCATCGTTGAAGAAATAAAAAAACAGCTCAGGCAGGCGGTCAGCGCGGAGGCCAGTGCGGCGGTCCAGGACAGTCCCCAACTTTTGACCAAACCGTAGACGGGAAGTCCCAGGATCATCACATGGAACAGATAAAACCAGTTGATGGCCAGCGAAACGTCGTTTAAAAAAAACAACACGCTCGGTGGATAGAACACACCCGGATGAAACGCGGCCATGAAAGGGGTACCGGAATACAGGTAGGGATTCCAGAAAGGCAGACTTCCGGCATGGTAGGCCTGCGACAGGAAGAATTTGATCGGGTAAGTGACAAAACCGAAATCGCTATAGAAGAGAAACTGTTCCGAAAAAATAAAGGAATTAAAAAACAGCCCGATGGCGAGGAGCAGCAGCCCGATTCCCAGGAGGGTCTCCGAACCGCGCAGGAAATTTCTGTCTACAATTCTTTGAAAAAGATTCACTGTATGAAGGCGCACGAACCCCGGCCCCGCTGGTTAATCCCTCAACTGTCGGTTGTATTCCATGTCGAACAACATGGCGAATAAAAGAAACAGCAATCCCATCAACGACAGGAACGCGGCGAACAAAGCCGTCACCGGAGTGACATGGCCAACAAAGATGCGGTAGAAAAAATAATAAATCCCCATGCCCGACCCGATGGGAAAGGCGATGAATCCCAAAAAATAAAAGAATACCAGGGGATGAAAATCCCGGATCACATACTTGCCAAACATCCTTTTGAAAAAACACCTGAAGAGCAACAGGGAGATATCGGGAATCACCTTGTACAGACGGATTCCGGACTGTTCTCCAATTCCGTAAACCGGACGGATGGGGACATCCACCACCCGCATGTTTTCAATATTGAGTTTGACCAGAATATCGTTCGGCACGCCGTAGCGCTGAAAAATCTTATCGATGTCGATACTCTGTAACGCTCTCAGCGACATGGCGGTGAACCCGCATTGGGAATCCGCCACGTGCCAGTAACCGCTGGCGATTTTCGTCAACAGGGAAAGCACCGCATTGCCGATGTAGCGGTAATGCGGAATCATGTTCCACGCTTCACCGTGAAACAGCCGGTTGCCCTTCGAATAATCGGCGATGCCGGAGACGATGGGATCGACAATATGAGGCAGATCGTCGGGATGCATCTGCGCATCGCCGTTCATCACCACCGTGATATCCATTTTGTTTTCGAGGCTGGCCCGGTATCCCGATTGAATGGCCCCTCCCACCCCGCGGTTCTCCTTATGCCGGATCAGTTCCACACGGCGGTCCGTGCGCAAAAACTCCTCAACGATATCCGCGGTTTTATCGGTACTGCAATCGTCGACGACAAATACTTTGTCCACCCAGGGCGGCAGGGTCGTCAGGACCTTGAGGATCAATTTCTCTTCATTATGTGCGGTCACCACCACAGCAACCGATTTATTTTCTAACATGGCCTTCCAGTGTCTCAGGCAGGATTTGGAACCGCATTGAAAGGGCGTCGGGACCTTAAAAACCCCATTTATTAATGGTAACGAATATAAAAAACAAAAAAAGATTTTTTTTGCAGGGCCCCGTTAACAGCGGCGGAAAGGATTTTCGCGGGATGCGCACCTCACCCGGGAAATTGACGCAACGCTTTCCGGTAGGCCATCAACTGCCGGACATTGCCGATCCGGTCTCGCGCCTTCATTATTGCCGACCGGGCCTCCGGTTCCTTCTGCAATTTTCTAAGGGTTCCGGCCAACTCCAGATGAACCCTGAAGGAGTACGGGTCGAGGCGCGCCGCCTGATTGAAGAACTCCAACCCCTCCTGCAACCGGCCCTGTGCCGTCCGCAACAACCCCTGCCCCATGTGGACCTCAAAGGTACCGGAAAATTCCTGCTGGAATTGGTCCATCCATAACTGCGCCTTCCCCAAACGTCCGGTCAATACCAGATTGTCCAGGTAGTTCAATCCCCACTCCTGGTTACGATACCCCAGAAAACTTCTCTGCATTTCCAGAACTTCCCGTTCCAGATCATATTCTTCAGCAGCGTGAAAGTAATTTCTCAACGAAATGATCCAGGCCACGGGGATATGGATCCAGTCCACATCCCGACCACTCTCCGGCCGGGCCAGTTCCATCTCCAGTAAATTTTTAAACTCCCGCCAGGACTGCCGGTGCGTGGGCCGGGGGTGTTGCATCACCAGAGCCGGGGAGTCGTACTGCAATAACACATTGCGATAGGGTTGCCAGTGTCCGGTGAACTTGGTTTGCTCAAACAGGGTCTGGTTCGCCTCCAGAACCACGGGAGCCGCCGCGGCGTTCCGCTGAATAAACTCCTGGGAATAATCCGAGATCCCCTCCAGAGTTTTTAAATCATATTTCGCGGAATCCGGGAGGAAAAGGTTCGGATATCTTCTGGGAGTCATAAGACCGGTGCGGTGAGGTGAAATCAGATCCCACACGGTGACCGCCGTCACGTCGTCCCGCAGGCGCCGCACATCCTGATTGTAGTTGTAAAAAAACCACGACAGGCCGGAAATGAACACCGCCCGGTCGGGAAGGGTCAAATACACGCTGCGGGTCATCGATTCGGAAAGATGATTCCAAGAGTGGTCCACCCGAAAATAGTTTTTCCCTATCGCCCAGGGAATGGATAGACCGAGTGCAATGAGAACGACCATGCCCACCACCCCGGATGCATTCGATATTCCTGTTGTGCGTCGGTCCCGCGAAGCGTCCGGGTTGGGCCGTTGCCACCATGCCGTGTACAGGATATAGTAAAGAGCCAAGGCCGTCAGCAGAGTCACAACGACATAGGAAGGCAAAAAAGCCTCTCCCCGCCAGGAAACAAAAAAAGCCGCATTGGTTGCCACGATCACCGCAAAGAACAGAAACAGCGGCAGGCTTTTTCTGAAACACACCACGGCTCCAATTAAAAACCCGACAACCGATGCCCAGGACAAGCTATGGGCCACATCCCCGATAAACACCTTCATCACATGCCCCGTTTTGGAAAACCACCCGGCGATCCCGGTCATCATTGAAGCGCCGGTTTCCGCCACTGCGGCGGCACCCGCCGCGGGACTTAAAACGCTAAAGTGACTGTGCGAGTCTTTCCGGTCGGTAATCTGAAATAAAAATCCCTTAACGGTCTCGGGGTTGCCCCAATCGAAAGTCGGTTCGGTTAAGGAACGGATCGGCAGATACGCATACACCAAAAACCCCAAAAGGAAAAACGAGATGCATAAGGAAAGATGTTTCCAAGGATTTTGCCGGCACCAGAAAAAAAACAGAATCAGGATGGCGGGCAGATAAAATGCCACCGTGCCGTGGTTCCCGGCACTCAATCCATACACCAGGGCCGCCGCATACAGATAACGGATGTCCTCCTGTTCTTTCCATTTCAACAGGGCCAGTACGATGGACACGGTAAAGAAAGTGTGGAGCGTGTACACCTCCGCCAGCATGGTGTTGCTCCAGAACGGCAGGCAAAAGGCAAAAAATCCCACCGGCATCAACGCGGGCCATAGAAAGGACTCCGAGGACTCCTTGCCGGCCAGGACTCTTAGAAACGATACCGAAGCCGCGTATAACACCAGCAGGGCCAAACAAGCCATCAGGCTGGAAAACAGATTGACCTTGAAAGGAACCGACCCCATCGGAAAGAAAGTAACCGCCTTGGCCATCAGGTTGTAAATCGGAAACCCCGCCGGATGGCTGATCCCCAGCGTAAAAGCTGTATTCACAAATTCCGGGGTATCGCGGTAGAAAACGGTGGGGGACAGGGTGGATAAATAAATGAACCAGGAAATAACTAAAAGAAGGGGTAGGAATATCTTAAATGGAGGGGAATCGTCGTGGGATGACATAAGGTTAAAAAGAAAACTCTTCCCACCCCGGGGGGTGGGAAGAGCCTCTCAATGGTTAAACTGAATCCAAAACTTTAAGTCAACTCATCTCTGGATAGCACCCAGAGAGTTAACCGGAGATGGCACCCAGAGAGTTAACCGTGAATACTTTTGCCGTGTTGTTCATGTTGATGCCGGTACCCGTCCAAGTAGTTTCATCAGCAGAAACGTCAATCGACACGGCGGCAGACTGAATGTAACCATAAGTGGTTAACAGAGCGGTAGCTTGGGTACAAACTCCGGCGGAACCCGAGTCGGCCCAGTAAGCCTTACACGCCAGATAGATATTATGAATGTTGGACTTCACGTCGGAATCGTAAGCCCGCGCTTTGTACTGGTTGAACTGCGGAATAGCGATGGCCGCCAAAATACCGATAATGGCGATAACGATCAGCAGTTCGATCAGGGTAAAACCTTTTTCGTTTCTAATTTTTGACATGCTGAATACTCCTCCTGAATCATCAATAATACTTGCTGTTAAATATAATAACCTTGCGGTAAAACCTAAAACTTCTTGGGGTCCTCGCCCAAAACTCTAAACTCGTATTCGGTTTTGTAATTAGGTTGCAATACCAATGCCATTCACTGGATACATCCCATATAAATCGATATTTGCCTTAATTTTCAAATAGTTGTGAATTTTAAACCCGGTGGTGGCCGGCCGGTGGACCGCCGGATTCACCCGAAAATAGACAATTTCTGTCACTCTCTGGGACAAAATTTGGGAAACTCTTAATGGCCAAAGGGGATTCCCCTCTGGTTCGCACCGAAACAGAATGGAGATTACTTTAGAGATATTCATGTATGATTCTTTCGGGGGAAACAGGCTTTACAAAGCATCGCCGGTGATGCCTGGCGAACAGTCGGGTTAAGATTGGAACGGGAGGGACCACCGGATGGACTGATTACAATAGATTGATATCTCCCCTATGATCGATAGAGAACGAGTTGCTACTGTTTATATTCATGGCGGAAGCCGAATAGTTCCAGTCGATTCCGCCGGAGGTGACGCTGACATTAGAGGATTGTATATAGCCCCAGGTGGTTTGCTTGGCTATGGTTAAGGTGCAAGTGTTTCCGGAGCCATCAATTCCCCAATAGGCTTTGCAGGCGATGTAAATATTATGCAAATTGGCTTTGGCGTCACTGTCGTAGGAGCGGACTTTATACTGACTAAACTGGGGAATGGCAATCGCCGCCAGAATACCGATAATGGCGATAACAATCAATAATTCAATCAGGGTAAATCCACTTTCAGAATCAGTAACTTTTCCTCCCAAACCTTTCAATCGCGCAATGTTTTTCATTCTCTCTCCTCAAATTTCCTTTGGTTCACATAAACCATGCAAAGGAAATGCCATGTTCGCCCTGCTTTCCAGTATAAGAACTAAACGTTAATATTTCAAATGGTTATAATAGATTTTTCAATAACCCTTGGGCTAAATTCAGGTTAAACCTCACTTTCACCCTTACAACTGACAAATTTGGGGAGTAATTGGGGAGGACCCGCCCAAATAGCTTGGACTCCGCCCCAATTCAGGGTAAGGTTTTGCAATAAAAGCCAAAAACGACCATGAACAGCTCCTCCAGACAAAAATCAGGAATTTTAGGTGGAACCTTCGACCCGGTGCATTTGGGACATCTGGGTCTGGCGTGTGACGTTCTGGAAAAAATGCATCTGGACCGGGTGTGGTTTATCCCCGCCTGGCGGTCCCCCCATAAACCGGACCGGGTTTCAGCCGGGGCCGATCATCGTCTTAACATGCTGAAAGAAGCTCTGGCTCGGTTCCCCAAGTTTCAAATTTCCGAAATCGAGCTCCACCAAAAAGAAATTTCCTATACTATTAATACCCTCACCGCACTTCATCAACGGCACCCCGACCACGACTGGTATTTGATTCTGGGGATGGATACGTTCCACGACTTCGCTTCGTGGAAACAGATCCGGGACATCCTTAACACCGTTCACCTGGTCGTCGCCACCCGCCCCGGTTATCCAGATAGCCCAACACCAACAGCCCTGTCCTCTCTAATGGAAAATCTGCCCTTCACTTATCAATTGGACCGGGAGGCCAACGGGACTCAAACCTTTGTCTTGCGGGAGACAGAAAAGACGGTGATTTTTTGCGACATCGAGCCTTTGGACATTTCGTCCAGCGAGATCAGAAGCCGGATAAAGTCCAATTTATCAGCCAAAAAGATGTTGCCACCCGAAGTCGAACGGTATATCATGACCCATCTTTTATACCAAGCAAATCCCCAGCCGCAACCTGAATGAAAGAGCCTTTAAGCGAGCTTCAACAAATGGTGGTGGACGCCGCCACCGATAAAAAAGCTTCCGACATCATCATTCTTGATCTAAGAAACCGAACCGATTTGACGGACTTTTTTTTCATTTGCAGTGGACGGTCCAAGGTTCAGGTGCAGGCCATTGCGGACAGTATCCTGGAGCGATCCTACCAAAGCCCCTATAAAGTGTCTATCGTGGAAGGCCGTTCCACCGGCAACTGGATCATCCTGGATCTGGGAGATTTGATGGCCCATGTGTTCCATTACGAAACACGAATTTATTACGACCTGGAACGCTTGTGGGGAGATGTTCCCGTGATCGCTGAGATGAGTGGATAATCGAATGTGGAGAATTTTAAAAAATGAAGTACAAAGACCTGCCGGCAATCAAATCCAAGTTACAGAATATTCGCGCCCACCTGCTGGGCGGAATCGAAAAAAACCTCAAAACAAGCAAGGATGAGGAATTCACCCAGCTCGTTCCGGATATCACCGACGACGCCACACGGTCCAGTTCGCAGCAGATGCTGCTCAACCTCGGAGAACAGGACCGCGAACAACTGATCCAGGTGGAAGAAGCCCTCTATCAAATCGAAAACGGCGGGTATGGGATCTGCAAATTGTGCGAGGCGCCCATTCCCGAAGCCCGGTTGACCCTGGTCCCTTTCGCCCAGTATTGCGTGGCCTGCCTTAACGAAATCGAGCAGGACCAGAAAAACAACCGGAGCAACGGTTCGGACCCCTTCGAAGCCTTTTAAGTTCCCCTTTTCAGAGCCCCGCCGGGCAATTCCCACCTGCGGGCCAAAATTGGTTATACTATTATAAATCAACTCAAACAGGGGCCTGCCACGTGTCTTTAAGGCTTATCATAACCTTTATCCTATTCGTTCTGCTGACCACCTACTTCACTTTCCTGAATCCGGGAGACATCGAAGTCCGCCTGACCCAGGACCGGACGCTCCAGGTTCCGGTGGTGGTGTTTCTGCTGGCTTCGGTTCTGGTGGGGGCGTTGTTGACCTCCGTCTTCACCGGTTTCAGCCGCATCCGGAAATCTTTCAAATCGTTTCTCAAAACCCGCTCCCAGGTAAACAGAACGCACCGGCAACAGCGGTGGGAAAAACTGTTTCAAAAAGCCGAAATCGCCGTGGAGGGCGGACACCGCGAAAAGGGCCTCGCGCTTCTTAAAAAAATTCTGAAAGACAACCCGCACCACATCCCTTCGCTGATTCACCTGGGCAACCTGTACCGGCACATGGGGAAAACCCTGAAGGCGATCGAAACCCATCAGCAGGCCGTCGACCAAGACCGGGTCAACCCGCGGGCCCTGCAATGCCTGGCTGAAGATTTCGCCGCCGCAGGACAAACCGAACAGGCTATCGAAACCCTGAACCAGGCGCGCCATCTGGAACCCGATTCCCTCTTTATCCTGCGCAAACTCCGCCAGGCCTACCGGAACCAGGGCGACTGGAACCAGGTTCTGCAGATTCAAAAATCCATTCTGTCGCACGTCTCGGACCCCCAAGACCTTGAACGGGAAAAGGAATATTCCGGTCAGATCGCCTATTTCAGAGGATGCGAACGGCTTCATCAACAAATGATCGAGCCGGCGATTTCCGAATTCAAGCGCGCCATCAAGGAAAACCCGCTGGCGCTCCCTCCGTATATTCAACTGGGAGACCTGTACAAGGAAGCCGACAACCTGAAAGCCGCGATCAAAATCTGGAAATCCGGCTTCCAACAAACCGGCTCGCACATTTGCCTGCTTCGCCTGCGTCAGGCCTATGAACAATCGGAAAAACCGGATGAGGTGATCAAGCTCTATCAGGAAGCGGTCCGCGCTTCGAGAAATTCCGAAAAGGAAACCCTGGCGCTGGTCCTGGCGGAAATGTATATCGACCAAGGCCAAATGGAAGAGGCCATGCAAACCTTATGGAACATTGCCGACCCGTCCATCTCGGCGCACCTGCTCCTCATCAAGGCACACCAGGACCAGAATCAGGAGGACAAAGCCGATCAGGTGATCCGCGCCGCCCTGAAAAAAGTGACCTCTTCACTTTCCAGGTTTATCTGCCGGCAATGTCGTGAGGAATTCGAACAATGGTCCGGGGTGTGTCCGCAGTGTGAGGCGTGGGACAGTCTCGATACCGCCCTGCATCAAACGCTGTAACGGGTAACGGGGGACAACGGAACTCAGGCAGGAAGAACGCCGCCGGGAGGGCCCACCCGCGCCGACCCGATTGGCGTCATAGGAAAGCACAAAAAATTTTCAGGGATTCATCAAGTTGGCGTCCATCAGCTTGGTGCCCTTGGCGTAAGTCTTCGCTGACAGCAATCGCTCATTGTTCAATTGAAAATAAATACCCCGCTCGGGATAACGCATCACCTGCGCCGTCAACGAGCTGGGCAGGCCGTACTCGCCGATCACCATCTCATATTTGACGCCCAGCTTGATGCCGCTCTCGGACTTGAAGGTCCCTTTAAAGGTAGGGCCGATTTCAATCCCTTCGATCTGGGTGCCGTTGGACATAGCCCGCAGCACCAGACCGTGCTGGGCATAAGTGATCTTGATGCTGTCGCGGTCCTGGCTGGCGCCACGAACCACTTTCACCTTATCGGGAATGCCCAGCACCTCGATCGCCTGGTTCAAAGGCATGCCGGGCGACAGGTTCCCACCGATTACAATTTGACCCGGAGCCAGAGTCGGCTTTTTTTCATCGGCGGCAAACGCCCCGCTGGCCAACACACTCATCAACAGGACCCCAATTAACGTTTTTCCGGTTCTCACGATGCTCTCCTCTATGTGATTAACAACGGATCAGAAAACGCCCAACCCGAACACACACCGATCCGGGCCGGAATCGTATAACTTTTTTGGATTCAAGGTATTAACCCATTATAAGCGGTTTTTTTCGGGATGGGTAGGTCAATTTGCCATTTCTCCCCAAACTTTCAAGGACTTCTGCGGTTTTGGGCGGTAGGGGGGCAACCATGCTGGGGGCTCATTCGGAGGCCAGATTCCGTCTGCGGTCTCTTTTTTTGCGGGTTTTGTCCTTCTCAAACTGGCGCCAGCGCCGGGGATCCTCTCTCAACTGGGGGAGGCTGTCTTCGGCCTCCCCCTCCAGCCATAAATCCTCCAGAACAGTGGACTTATTGACGGATTTTCGAGCCTCCTTCGGCAGATATTTGCGGCGCTCCTCGGCCTCTTTTTGGGTCAGGCCCAGCTCCATCTCCAACAGGTCCCGGCCCGCCAACCCCTTTTTCCGCTTCGCCAGAGCCTCGCCGCGCAGGCGGATTTCCCGGCCGTTCACCAGCCCCGATTTCCACGAATCCGGGATGCCGGAAAACCCGTGCAGCGCTCCCGCCCAGGCCCCGACCAGAGCACCCAGCTTGTCCGCCTCGCGTCCCAGATTCAGGGTCCCGGTCAACACCGGGGCAAAGTCCCCGCCGCGCGTCAACAAGTGACCCAACGCCAGCGGCAGAAGGGTGAGGGCATGACCCTGCGTGGCATGCACAATTTTCGTTCCGATATAAGAAGACGCGTTGTCACAAATCCAGGCGGGCAAACTCTCGGGTGCGCCCTTAAATTGATCGGCCAGGCCTTTAATCGTGCGGCTCATGGCCTCCGGGTCTTTTTCCTGCAACCCAAAGCGGTCGGGATAGTTGTCCCGGTACCAGGCTTCGGCGGTGGCGCAGAACTCCGCCGCTTCATGCAATAAAGCCGCGGCCTCCGGCAAACTTTTTTCATTCAACAACCGTGCGGTGATAAACCCGGTCAACGCCGTGCCCGTCACTTCCCACGGATGACGGCTCAACAACAGGCCGGTTTGAATACCATATTGCATCAGGGTTTTGGACGGTCTCTGCTGGTACAACGCCAGCGGCACCGCCATCGAAAAATAACAGGCGTAGGCCGAGACCTGATCCGCCCTCAGCGGCTCGGCCCGGTTGGGGATGTCCTGCACGCTTTTATAAAAGCAGCCTTCCGGACGGCGGAACACGCCGAAATAGTTTTCCGGTCCGTGGGCACTCAAGGTCACCAGCAGATTGGAAATATCATCGCCGTTCGGCTTTTTGGTTTGCAGGAGAGCATCGCACACCGCCAGCGCGCGTTGCGTCTGCACGCCGTACAGACCCGCCATGCGATACTGCTTGATGCCTTTTCCTATATAAGGCCGGACATCGTGGTAGCGGTCGACCTGTTTGAAATACTGCTTCACCGTCTCCGGCTTGAGACCCTTGACCGACTGCCCCAGCGCATCCCCCACCGCCATGCCGAACCAGCTTCCCAGAATTTTGTCCTGCAGATCGTTCATAATCCGTGAAAAATAACATGAACGCCTCCCTTTTGCCACCGCATGAGATAAATACAAACAAAACCGAGATCCTTCGCGGAGCTTATCCTGAGCCTGCCGAAGGACTCAGGATGACAGAACGTGACAGTTAAATGTCATTCTGAGGAACGATCAGCGACGAAGAATCTGGGTAATCTCTCCTGCTAATCCTGTAACCCTGTCTGATGAATTTAGTTTATTCCACAGGGATGAGGACGGTGGGGGTGCTCTGGCGGGCGGGGAAGAGGGTGGCGGGGTGATCGCCCAGCGCCCGGCGGGCGGAGTCCATCGCGATCTCCGGATGATTATTCGATTCGCTCAAGTGCATCAGCACCACGGTTTTGAGGGCGTCATGTTTGACCTGCGCCAGCAGATCCGCGCAGGCCTCGTTCGACAAATGCCCGACGTCGCTTTGGATCCTCTGCTTGAGCGGCCACGGGTAATGACCGTTCTCCAGCATGCGTTCGTCGTGATTCGATTCCACCAGCAGAACGTCGCAGTCCTGCAACTTGTCTACGATCAGCGGGGTGATCCGCCCGAGGTCGGTGATGTGTCCCAGCTTCTGCGAACCGCACCGTACCACGTAAGCAACCGATTCCGCCGCGTCGTGCGGGGTGCGGAACGACTCAACCGTTAAATCCCCGACCACGGTTTCGTCTGCCGAGCCGATGGTCCGCCAGTCGACGTGCGGGGGGACGTGCCGCCGCATCGCCTCGCGCGTGCCGCGCGTGCCGTAGATCGGAGTCTCGTGTTTTTTAGTGAGGGCGCCGGCGCCGCTGATATGGTCGGTATGTTCGTGGGTGAGAAACAGGGCGGTGACATCCTGCGGTTCGCGGTGGATGTGCGCCAGGCGCTTTTTGAGGACGTGCGGCCCGAGGCCGATGTCGATCAGGATGCGCGCCTGTTTGCTTTCGATGTATACGGCGTTGCCCTTACTGCCGCTGGCGAGTACGGAAAATTGAAAAATGGTCCTCCCCTTTCCGCGGAGTACCTCCGCTGGCCGGGCCACGCCCGGCGGGAACCTAACACCCAGATTCTTTCCTTCGGCAAGCTCAGGCCAGGCTCTTCAAATAAAAATCAAGAGAAGGAATCCCCCCTAACCCTCTTTACAAGGGGGGATAAAAGCTCCCCCTTCTCCGAAGGGGGCTGGGGGGCTTTTTCCTTAATCCTTGATCCTGTCTATTGTTTTAATTAACGATCAATCGTGCTCGATCTGGGCTTTCTGCAGTTTGCCGCTGTAATCGACGTAGACCGATTTCCATTCGGAGAAGATTTCGAGCGCCGCTGTGCCCGCCTCGCGGTGGCCGTTACCGGTGCCCTTGGTGCCGCCGAACGGCAGTTGGATTTCCGCGCCGATGGTCGACGCGTTGATGTAAGTGATTCCGGTATCCAGAGTCTCCATAGCCTGGAAGGCCCGGTTGACGTCACGCGTGTAAATGGCGGACGACAGGCCGAATTTGGAATCGTTGACGATCTCCACCGCCTGCTCGAAGCTGTTGCAGGGGATGATGCAGAGCACCGGCCCGAAAATTTCCTCCTGGGCGATGCGCATTTTGGAAGCCACGTCGGCGAAGATCGTCGGCTGGTAAAATGATCCGTTCTTGCAACCCTTGCCGGTGGCGTAGTTGCCGCCGATGAGCAGTTTGGCGCCTTCGTTCTTGCCGATCTGTACGTAGTTGTGCACCTTGGTGCGCTGGCTTTCGTTGATGAGGGGCCCGATGTCGGTTTTGGCGAGCAGGCCGTCGCCCAGCTTCAGCGACCGGGTACGCTTGACCAGCAGGTCGGTGAATTTTTTCACGATTTTTTTGTGGGCGATAACGCGGCTGCAGGCGGTGCACCGTTGCCCGGTGGTGCCGAAGGCGCCGAAGAGGACGCCTTCCACCGCCAGATCGAGGTCGGCGTCGTCCATCACGATAATGGCGTTCTTGCCGCCCATCTCCAGCGAATACTGCTTCATATTGCGAGCGCAGGTGGAGGCGATCACCGCGCCGGTATCGGTCGACCCGGTAAAGGAGACGAGGTTGACCTTGTCATGTTCGATCATGGGCGTGCCGACTTCGGTGCCGGAGCCGGTGACCAGGTTGAGCACGCCGGGGGGCAGGCCGGCCTGTTCAAAAATTTTGACGAAGTTGACGACCGACAGCGGCGTGTCCGTCGCCGGTTTGATGACCACGGTGTTGCCGCAGATCAGCGCGGGAATCAGCTTCCACGACGGGATGGCGATGGGGAAATTCCACGGGGTGATAGCGGCAACGATGCCGACGGGCATGCGCACGGACATGCAGAATTTGTTTTTGAGTTCGGAGGGAACGGTTTCGCCGAGCAGGCGCCGCCCTTCCCCGGCGGTGTAGTAGGTGAGGTCGATGGCCTCCTGCACGTCGCCGCGGGTTTCGGTGATGACCTTGCCCATTTCGCGGGTCATGTCCCGCGCCAGGGATTCTTTGTTCTTGAGAAGCAGTTCGGCGACTTTAAACAGAATTTCACCGCGCTTGGGAGCCGGGGTGGCGCGCCATTTTGGAAGCGCCGCTTCGGCGGCGGCGATAGCTTCGTTGACGTCTTTGGCGTTGGATTTCTGGAACCGTCCCACCACTTCGTTGCAGTTGGCGGGGTTCACGTTTTCAAATATTTCTCCGCTGGCAGAGGCCTTCCATTTGCCATTGATGTGGTTTTTGAATAATTTTGCCATGGGACACCTCCGACCCTTCAGGTGTGATGCAAACGGTGATGCATTGAAGACAGGATCATGCCGCCTCCCAATCCAGGAAACTGGTGGGGTTTGATGCTTTTGAATGCGTGCCGGGGCGCGCTTTCGGGACCGTTGAACGAGATGCTTTCAACGGGAAATGAACTCCACTTTCGAATATAACAAAAGGTGGGGGGAAGTCAAGATGCCCCAAGGGGGACGTGGGACGCCACTTGGATCAGGCGGTCAGGGCTTTCTCGATATCCGCTTCGGAGACGCGGTCGACGATTTCCACGGTGCCGATGTCTTTGACCAGAATGAAGCGGATGTTTTTGTCGTGGACTTTTTTATCCCGGTACAGGGTTTCGATGTAGTCTGCGGCGGAAAATTCCGGCAGGCCGGAGGGCAGGCCGAACCGCTCGACCTGAGCCGCGATTTGGCCCACCACGTCAGCGGAGCAATGGCCCAGCTGGCGGGACAGTTTGGCGGCGTAAACCATGCCGATAGCCACCGCCTCGCCGTGCTTGTAACGGGAGTAATGGGTCAACGCCTCGATGGCGTGTCCCAGGGTGTGGCCGAAGTTGAGGATCATGCGGTAACTGCTTTCCCGTTCGTCCTGTTCCACCACGCGGGCCTTGATGGCGCAGGAGGTTTCGATGATGGCGGCCAGGCACTCGGTATCCTTCGCCAGGATTTTCTCGGAGTTCTTCTCCAGGAAGGCGAACAGTTGGGGATCGGCAATGACGCCGTACTTGATGACTTCAGCCATGCCCGCGCGGAATTCATCGGCCGGCAGGGAACTCAGGGTGTCGAGATCGATCGCCACCAGCCGGGGCTGATAAAAGGCGCCGATCAGGTTTTTCCCCTGGGGATGGTTGACGGCGGTTTTCCCGCCCACACTGCTGTCCACTTGTGACAGGAGTGTGGTGGGCACCTGGATGTAAGACACCCCTCTCAAAAATGTCGCCGCAACGAATCCGGTAAGATCGCCGATGACTCCCCCGCCCAAAGCCACCAGCAGGGTGTTGCGGTCGTACTGGTTTGCGATCAGATGATTGTAAACGGTCTGGGCGTCCTGCAGGGTTTTATGGGTTTCGCCCTCGGGGATTTCCACACATTCTACGGCCAGGCCGGCGCTCTGGAGTCCTTCGGACACAGCTTTCCCGTAGAGCGGGTTGATTGCGGGATTCGTGACCACCAACGCCCGGCGGGCCGATTTGAGATGTGAGAGATGATCGCCCAAGCGGGTAAGAAGGTTCCGGCCGATCAGGATGTTGTAGCTCCTGTCGGCCAGATCGATCTTCAGTTGTTTCATCTTTTGGAGAACGACATATCACTCCTCACGATGGTGGGAGTCACGAAAATCAGCAATTCGGAAATGTCGTCGGTCTCGGCCCGGTTTTTGAACAGATAACCGATGATGGGAATATCGGAAAAGAAAGGGACACTTCTACTACTTTCCGAGGTCGCTTTCTGATAGAGCCCGCCCAACACCGTGGTGGCGCCGTTGGCCACCAGAACTTCCGTAGAGGCTTCCTTGGTGATGATGGTCGGGATACCGAGAACAGTATTACCGAAGTCGGCGTTGTTCTGGGTGGCGAGGATTTTCATATAGATGTGCTCATCCGCAGTGATATGCGGCGTCACCCTGAGTTCCAGGTTGGCATCCACGAACTGCACCTTGGTGCCTTCGTTGGCCGACGACGTCTGCACGGGAATCCGCTGGCCACTCTGGATTTTGGCTTCTTTGTTATCCAGGGTGGTGATTTTGGGATTGGCGATAGTCCGGGATTTACCCTGCTCTTCCAAAGCTTCCAATTGGATGTCCAACATATGGTCCGAATTAAAGGTTGAAAGCAGGATACCGAATTGACCCGCGGGCGTGCCGGCGGTGCCCAAATCCACAACAAACCCGGGATCGCGTCCACCATTGTCAATAACATCCTGATCGTCCTGGAATCGGACAAAACGGTCGCCACCCGTCGTAATGACAGCGGGGAAACCGTCGGTTCTACCAAAATTAACTCTTTCCGTAAAGAAGCCCCACTCAATTCCAATTTCCTGAGAATAACCTCTTACCACTTCAATAATTTTGGCTTCGATCATTACCTGCGGGGTTCTCACGTCCAGGGTTTTGATCACCGAGATCATCTCTTCCACTTTGTCCGGAATATCGGTCAAGATCAGGGTATTGGTCCGGACATCGGCGATGATGCTGCCTCTGGGACTCTTCAACCCCTGCAGGTTTTTGATCATTTCGGCGATATCGGCATAATTGATCCGAATCATCTCCGTGATCAACGGTTCGGCCACCTGCGCGGCCAACAGGGTTGCATTGGGAACGATGCGGATGATGTTGCCTTCGCACAACCGTCCCAGAGCGTTGTTTTCCAGGATGATTTCAAACGCCTGGTTCCACGGAACATCGATCAGGCGGATGTTCACCTCGCCGGCGACATCCGGAGACAGCACCAGGTTGAATCCGCTGACTTCCGCAATAATGCGGAAGATGTTTTTGATATTGGCGTTTTGGAAATCCATCGAGAAGCTGTCTTTCACACCTCCCAACAGGGGCGCACAGGAATCCATCTCCGCGGCATTGCTTCCCAACGGGAGGTCCTGTTCGGTGGCCGGTTCGCTTTGGGCCATCGCCATGGGTTCCGGTCCGGGAGCGGCGTCCGGTTGTTCCGGCGGCGCCTGCGCTTCCAGGACCGGCGCGCTGGTGTCTTTCAGTCGAATTACCATCTCGTAGGAACTGGGGCGGAGGATTTCGTAAGAGGCGGCTTTATTGAGCCCGATTTCCAACCGCAACACCTTCGCTTCTTCAAAATAGAGAGGCTTGATGGTATTGACCACGCCCTGATTCACTTCCATGATCCCGCTCAATTCACCTTTTTCCATATTGGGGAAATCGAGCACCAAACGCAATGGATCCACCAGTTTGAACGCGGTGTATTCCAAACCCTGTGAGGCCCTTAACCGAATGGAAACCTCGCCGTTCTCCTGCGCGGTCTGCAAATCGATAATGCGGGACAGCGTTCCGGCAGGCGTGTCTGCCGCCGCCTGCGCCATCAGCATTCTTTGCGACATACTGCCCTTGGCCGGGATGATTTGAATCGATTTTTTGGCGACCGCCTTGTTTCCAATTGCAGATTGGGCGGTCTTCCCTGAGCCGGTGTCCGCCTGGGCACCATAAACAGTTGAAAGAACCAGACCCGCTCCGAGGATTATGGCAATCAAACCAAACATGAATTGACTTTTAATTGGTGTATTCACGATACGTCCTCACTCCTCTTCGTCTGGTTTGGGAAATTCAATAAATCGTGTTTGTGTAATAATTTTTCCATCATATTTTCGAAGCTGTTCCAGCACGACCACCCGGTCCAGCCCGATGGATTGAACCACGCCGAAATCCGGGCCGACAAAGGATCCCACGCGGATGGTATGGCCCTTACCATCCGGAGTTTGAATCAGACCCACGGTTTCCTGTTCATCCCAGATCACTCCGGCGAGCCTCAATTGGCCAAAACGGGACTGCAACGGTGTTTGCACCAACAGTTCGGTTTCCTCGCGTGCTCTATTGATCAATTTGTTGTACTGCTTGATTTCTTCCTCAAGCTCGGACATTTTCATACCTTGCAGGCCTCTTTTGTTTCTGAACAGCGCTCCGTAGTATTCCAGGTCCGAATACAGCCGCGGGTTGCTTTCCTTGATTCTCCGGTACAATTCAAAAGGAATAGCCGGCAGGCCGTCGATTTTGGTTGCCAGGACCACCACGGCCGACTGCGTGGGTTTACCGTCTTTCGGCTTAGGCGCGGCGCCGGGCGCTCTCTTCCCTTTTTTCTTCTTTTTCTCTTCCTCAGGAACGATCAGGGGATCAAACGGATCGCGCTTCTCAGAAAACATATACCGAAGACCGGGCGCAAACACCACTTTGGTGGTCTGGATATCCTGGCGCCCGGATTCCAAAACCCGGAGAATTTTTTCCATTCGTCTCAGAGCTTTCCGATTGATGGTGGCAAACCCGGCGAGGTTCCCCTTATGGTCCACACTGTTGAACCATTGGCCTGCAGGAGACCGGAAAAAAGCCACCAGTTTTTTGAGTTCACGGTTGGACAGCGACTGGTAATCGAACATATACCGCAGTATCATCCAAGAGCGGAATTGCTCCCTGAGTTCCGACCGCAACCGGTTGACCAGGACATCCGCATGAGGGGCATTGAACTGCCGATTCACCGGGTTGGTCAGGCGCAGAATGGAGCTCTGGTAATCGAACAGCTGGTCGACTCCGTTCACGGCCCGCTCGAACTGATCAAAAAGTTGAAGGCGCTTATTTTTAGGCATCTTTTTAACAACTTTGTTTAAAAAGTTATGGTATGCCCTCTGGCTTTTGGTCAATTTCTGGGCGTTGAGGCGAACAAATTTCCGCCCTACGGCGGACCGGAAAAACCGGATGCTCTGTGTGATGTGGCGGCGATTATAATTATTTCGAATCTGCTTTAATTTCTTACTGTAAAAGTCACTCGCCTTGAACGTACGTTTGTAAACATCATTGACCAGTGCCACATGCTCGTTGGACATTCCCAAAGCGCGCAGGATTCTCGGCTGGGTAAGCATGTTGGGGGTCACTCTTTTTTTGGACAAGATTCGCTTTTCCCGGCCAAATCCACCGACGTTATACAACTCTTGAGACAGGCTTCGCTTGGTTTTCGAGCTGGCCTTGGCCCACGCATCCGCACCCCACAGGCTATGGGTGGCAACCCACATCCCGATCGCCAGAACAACGATGAACTTTTTATTGATTTTCATTAATTGATTCATTGAGTGCCCATTCATGGCGGTCATTATTTTTACTTTTTGTCTGACAACTCGGAACCTTCGATATAAGCAAACGTGCTGGCGCTGATTTCCGTTTGCAGGATTTTGATCTGCTCCTGCTCCGGTTCGCCTTCCTCATTGGTGACGATCTTGAAACCCGGCTTCAGGCCCATTGTGAATTTTTCGATGTTTACGACCCGCAACAGGTTCTGCAGGGCATCGAAAAATCCGGCTGTCTGGTAATAGTTCCCGGCAACCGTCACGGACAGCGGAATGGATTTGTAGAAATCATTGTCTTTGGCCGGCTCCAGTTTAAAGGCGACAATATCCAGGCCCAGAAGCTCTCCAATGTCGGCGATTTTATGAATCAGTTGCGGGACCTCGCTGGCCAGAGGCAGTTGACGTTTTTTCTCCACCAGGGTTCCGGAAAGCGCCGCCACCTCTTTGGTGATCGCCTCTTTTTTAGCCCCCTCGGTCAGGTAGAGGTCCAGCTTTTTGCTGGCCTCCTCTATTTTATTATCCAGTTGCGCCATCTCATCGATATTGGGGCTGAGCAACAGAAAATAACTGGCCACCACGATCGCCACGACCAGCGCGGCGCCCATCCCCCAAAAATGCGCGGGCGTGAAATTGGCGAAGGTCCCGTAAGGTATTTTGTCAAACAACTTGTTCAGATTCATTCATCCACCTTCAGGCAGCAGATTCGGGTTTCAGAAAATGACAATAAATCGAAAATTCCTGTACCGGTACGTTTTCGATCCATTTCCGGCTTGACTCATGGAGCACCACGGCGTCAATATACGGAAACGCTCTCAATTGCTCGAGGAAGTGAACAATCGGTTGATCGTTTTGGGAAACGCCTTTCAACTCGATGAACCTGTCTCCCTTCCCCTTTTTTTTGCTTTTTTTGTCATAAGAAATAAACAAAAATGGAATCTTCTCTTTCATGATTTCTTCCATATCCATCTGCTGTACGGATTTCAGCCAGACGCCTTCCGGAATCGCCCGGCCCATGTCCTCCAGAAATTCCGTGGTGTGCGCCTGGCCCGACCGCAACTTATCGATGCCAGTGATAATTTCCCCGTATTTCTTTTTCTGGGCTTTCATCTTTTGGACGACGTTATAGTCCGGCGTGGCGGTGGCCACCTGGGTTTCCAATTCGGCCAAATCGCTTCCCAGGCCTCCGATCAGGATGTTCTGGAATATCCAGATCATGAAGCACAAGAGGGAGGAAATCGTAACCCCCATGGCCACCCAGGTCAGGTTCTTCTGGATGCCGACATCGCGGACGAGTGTTTTATAATCGTATAGATTGATCGTAATCATATGTAATCAAACCTTCGGGTGGCCAGACCGAGTGCCACGGTAGCCATAGGAGCCATTTGGCTCAGACTTTGGGGATCAAATTTTCTGGCTCCCAATTTAACCGCCTCGAGGGGATTGAAAATCTCCACCGGCACTCCCAGGCGGTCCGACAAAAGTCCATCCACACCCGGAATCATAGCCCCGCCCCCGCACAGAAAGGCCCGCTCGACCTGGCTGTTGGAGGTGGTGCTGAAGAACTCGAACGACTTGTGCAGTTCTTCCAGAATGGGTTCGTAGGATTCGATGATCAAATCAATGATTTCTTCCTTGTTGGCATCTTCGGGAATCGCTCCCACTTTAATGCTTTCCGATTCTCTGTATTCCATCTCATATTTGGCCATCAGTTGGGTCGTGCAGGCATCCTGTCCGATGGGAATGTCCCGGGTGTAGGACGTCACGCCGTCCATAAGAATGTTGAGATGGGTGAACGCGCCACCCAGATCCATCAGGGCGACTGATCCCATATCCTGAAGATTTCTGGAAATACTGATGGCATTGACAATGGCAAACACATCCAGGTCGATGATGCACGGCTTGAGCCCCGCTGCAGTCAACACGTTGGACCGGCTGTCGATTATTTCATTCTGGACCGCCACCAGGAGAATCTCCTGCTTATCTTCCTCTTCCTCGAATTCATGTTCCTCCATGGTGGACACGCCTTCCAGAATCTGGAAGTCGATTCGCACATCGTCGATGTCAAAAGGAATGTATTGCTCCGCTTCCTGGGGAATGAACTCCTCCAACTCTTCCTTGGACATCATGGGGACCTTGATCTTCTTGATCATCACCGCTTCGCCGGCCACCGAGGCGACGGCGTAAGGCGTGTCCACGTTCTCGGCATGCACCAGGCGGGTCAATGCGTCGACCACGTGGTCCTCATCCTGCACCACGCCTTCGACCACCGATTCGGGATCCAGCGGCATCATTCCAAAATTGGACAACTCGAATTTGCCCGGGGTCCCCAGCAACCGGCCCACCTTGATGGAATTTGACCCGATATCTACTGCCAGTAGTGGTGTTTTGGCTGAAAGGAACATCAATTAACTCCTGAATTCTTCCATGTTAGGAAACTGCTTATCTGGCGCCGCGTTGTGCGGCCCCGGCTTATTTTCTGCTGGCCAGACCTTTTTTCTTTCTGGTCCCGGTCTCTGCCAAGTCCCCAAAAATCTTGGACCGGTCGCCCAATTTGTACCCTAAGGCCAATATGACCTTGCGCTTAGTGTCCAAACGGCAATCGTTCCCCTTTTCGATCCGGTCGATGGTCTGCACCGTAACATCGGCTTTTCGAGCCAATTCGGCCTTGCTCATCATCTTGGATTCGCGAATTTTGCGAACGTTGTTGAATTGGGACACGCGTTACCTCCCCAAAAAACTTCTTGGGCTGTGTTGCCTGTAAATTCTCTAACTAATTGTATTTATTACTGGATTATTTCCAATATAAGGGAACTCATATAAAGAGTCAATAACATTTTAAAATTTAATAATATAGGTATTAAAAAACACTAAAATAACAGTAAATTTATATAAATTTGATGGAATGATTTTAAATAGACAACCCCCGTTTCAGCCCTGTTTTATGCGGGAAAACGAGTGAGGGAGGGCCCTGCCAAAAACCGTTCAAAAACGCCCACTCCTCCGGAGCAAATTGCCTCGAAGGGTGGCCCATTTTAGGTCTATAATTTCAACAAGTTATAAATTAAATCCGGTCTTTTAAATTCGTGTTTGGATAATCCGGTAAAATTGGTTAAAATTCTGAACCTATGAAACAGGTCTATTTGGAAACCTTCGGATGCCAGATGAACGTGGCGGATACCGACCGGATGGAGCTTTTGCTGTTCCAATCCGGGTACCTGCGCACCCCGCATGTGGAAGACGCTGATCTGGTGCTGGTCAATACTTGTTCGATAAGAGAAAAGGCTGAGCAAAAGGTGTATTCCCTGTTTGGCGGACTAAAACCCCTGAAGCAGGACAATCCCGACCTGATCCTCGGGGTGGCGGGTTGTCTGGCCCAACAGGAGCAATCGGCCCTTATGAACCGGATGCCCTACCTGGATTTCATTATCGGCCCCGACGCGGTAGAGCATATCCAGCAGGTGGTGGACCGGGTGAATCGGGGGGAGGGCCCGGTCTTATGGACGGAATTTGACTCGCAGAAAAACTATTCCATTCCGGAGCAACCGCTGATCAAGGACCCCGGCCCCAGCGCTTTCGTGAACATTATCAAGGGATGCGACAAGTTTTGCAGTTTCTGCGTGGTCCCCTACACGCGCGGCCGGGAGAAATCACGGGAAGCGGAGGAAATTTACGCGGAAATCCGCCAGCTGGTGGATCGCGGGGCGAAAGAGATCATTCTGCTCGGCCAGAACGTCAATGCCTACGGCAAGCGTGGGCTGGAACAACCGTTGGCCTTCCACGAACTGTTGTACGGCATCGCCGGCATTCCCGGCGTGGAGCGCCTGCGTTTCGTCACCAGCCATCCGATGGATTTTACCGGCGAGTTGATTCAGGCCTACCGCGACATCGATATCCTCATGAACCACCTGCACCTGCCGGTGCAATGCGGGAGCAACCGCATTCTGCAGATGATGCGCCGGAGCCATACCGTCGAATGGTACTTGGACCTGATCGCCCAACTGAAAAGCGAGGTGCCGGATATCACCCTGTCGACAGACATTATTGTCGGTTTTCCGGGAGAAACGGCGGCGGAGTTTGAGGACACCTTGAGGTTAATGGAGCAGGTGGGCTACACCAGTAGCTACATGTTCACCTACAGTCCGCGGCCCAACACTTCGGCACTGGCGATGCCAGATGATATCCCCTACGAAGCAAAGCAGGACCGCCTGCAACAAACCCTCCAGCTGCAAAACCGGCTCACCGAAGAAAACAGCCGGGCCTATCTGGGCGAGGAGGTGGAGGTGTTGATCGAAAGCCGGACATCGCGCCAGGGCATGTCGTTCAAAGGCAGAAACCCGCACCACTGGATGGTGGTGTTCCGGGGAGGGGAAGACCGCTTAAAACCCGGAGACCTCGCCCGGGTGCGGGTCGAGGAGGTCAGCGGCCATGTGTTGCGGGGAAGCTGGGCCGGTCAGTAAACTCCCAACCGGTCAAAGATCGTCTCCTCCAGATAATCCAGATTGGGCTGAACCATCTGCAGGGCCAAGCGCAAATCGTGTATGACTTTGAGATTGGGCGGGTGGGGACGGTCCGACAAATGATGTAACCCTTCCAGGCAAAACCCGTCCAGGTCCGCCATGTGCTCCAGGACTTCTTCGGGCAAATCCTCCAGGCACACCCGCTGGGCTTCGATGTACCGCAGCATTTCGATCAGGCGCAGTTTCATATAAACGATTTTGTTGCGCAACTGGCAAACCAGCCGCGGTTCCGGACCTTTGAGTTCATCGCAGATGAGATTCAACATTTTGCGCAACATCCGGTAAAAGGCCTGGTGCTGTTTCTGGTCGTAAAAGGCATCCTTCTTCGCCCCGAACAACAAATCGAACACTTCTTCCAGATTGAATTCCTCCGTCCCCATCATGGAATACAGGATGGCTTTGAATTCCAGTTCGGAGAACGCCAGCCCCATGTCCTCGAAAATTTCCTGGAGCGATCCGGTCCCACCCTGGGGCGTGCGGTGGACACTTTCCAGGGTATAGGGTTTGACCGGCGAATCCCCGTCCAGCGCAAAATACACGCCCGCCTCCTCGTTGCGCACAATGGTGATGTTGTGAATCGATTCCACCAGCCCGGTCAGCGAAAACGCGGGAGCCTGCAACAGGCCGGCGTCCAGATGGAACAACCCCTGCAGAATTTGTTTCTCCAGCGACAAGGCCATACCCTCGGTCCGGTCCAGCCCCGCCAGCAGTTCGTTCTCGAGCGCCACGTACAGGGAGCGCGACCGCAACCGGTTCTGGCTCCACATCGCCGCGGGATAGGCGCCGACCGAATAAATCCCCCGGTCATAATCGACCAGGCGCACCTTCAGCCGGTCCTCCGGATGAAACTCCAGTTGCGCCAGCAGATCCCGGATATCCCAGACGGTCAGGTTCAATGTGCTTTTACCGGGCATCCACTGGTTGACTTTGATCCGGTAGGGGAAATGCTTCTCATGTGAATACTGGTACAGATTGATCGCCTCTTCGATGAAAAAGGATTGCTCCCGTTTGGGAATTTCGCGGCCGTTCGGGTCGAGAAAGGTCAGTTCGTTCTCTTCCAGATCCGGTGAAATAAAGGGCACCAGACGGTGGCCGGGAATCATCGTTCTGCTTTGCCATTCCGTCTTGCTCAGTTGAATTTCCAGGGGGATATGGCCCACCCGGTCCAGCACCGCCTGATAGGGAAGAAAACTGGTGCCGTTGATTTCGATCACCTGAGAATGGTTCGCCAAGGTTTGTTTCAGATGGTCCAGGGTGGCGGGAGCAATCCGGCGGCGCCAGCGTTTTTGAATCGCCTCTATATACTGGTCGATCGAAAACGGTTCACGGGATTCCCGGATCAGGTTTTCCGCCAGGGTCTGAAGGGTCAGTTTGTGAGGCATGCCGGCGATGCACTTGGGGAGGATTGAAAGAAAATAACGGTGAACAGCGGGAACCGGATTCCCTTGCCAGGTGGGTTCAATAAGGCGCCTGAAATCAGGCGTCAAACTCTTCTATCTGCCGGAATCTTAACACAAACCGAGCGGGGATCAAGCCCTTTATTCCGCTCCGGGACAATTTTGCCGGCGGGCTGCGAAAGGGGTTGATTTTGATTCGTCAGATGAGTAGATTGAAGGATATTCATCACCCGAAAAACCCTGTGGTATTTTTCCAAGGAGTTCTGGCATGGATCATCAACATAATATAGAAATCAGCTATCGCAAAATATTCGCCCGGTTGAATACCCGGAAAAAATTCGTCATCAAGTCGATCGAAGAAGACAATCAAATCACCGTCGAGCAGGACGAGGAAATCTGCGGGCAGAAAGAGCCGCGCCTGTTTGTGTTCAACAGCGAAAAAGAACTGGAAACCTTTATCACGCAGGAAAACCAGTTCGAGCGGGATATCAGTCAGCAGTTGTCCGGCAACAGTATGCCCTACCGTTGAGTGACAGCCGCCGCCCGGTTCATTGGAATTTTTTGAGGACCAGGGCCGAGTTTTTCGACCCGAAGGAAATGCAATTGCTGATGGCGACCTGAACGGACTGGTCCCGGCTCTCGTTGGCGATGTAATCCATATCGCAATCCGGATCCGGGTTCTCCA
Organism: Nitrospina sp.; assembly: GCA_004357365.1. GTDB lineage: Bacteria > Nitrospinota > Nitrospinia > Nitrospinales > Nitrospinaceae > SZUA-226. The sequence continues at coordinate 5,855 of SMVT01000106.1, read as the reverse complement.
GGTTGATGGTCGGCGTCAACACCCCGTCCCGTAAAGACAGCGCCGTCACCGCCACCCCCAGCGCTCCCGAAGCGCCCTGCGGATGCCCCACCATGGATTTGGTGGAGCTCACCGGCACCTTCATGGCATAACCGTTCAATGCGCCTTTCACCGCCAGCGTTTCGATCCGATCGTTCATCACGGTGGAGGTGCCGTGGAAATTGACGTAATCCACCTCCTCCTCGTTAACGCGTGCGTCTTTCATCGCCAATTGCAATGCGCGGGTGGACTGCCGGCCGTCGGGCATGATCGCCACCCGGTGATAGGCGTCGCAGGTGGTGCCGTAACCGATCAACTCCGCATAGATCGGAGCCTTGCGTTTTCGGGCGTGCTCCAGCTCTTCCATCACCAGCATCCAGCTCCCCTCGGCCAGCACAAACCCTTCCCGGTCGCGGTTGAAAGGACGCGAGCCGCGGGTGGGGTCCTCATTGAAATGAATCGGGTTGGCCCGCAGGCGCTGAAACCCCGTCATCATGGCCGGGGTCACACAAGCTTCCACGCCGCCGGTCAGCATCCAATCCTCCTGCCCGGAACGGATGGCATTGAAGGCATAGCCCATCGCGTCGGTCGAACTGGTGCATCCGTTGGAAATCACATGACTGCGGCCCTGCAGGCCGAAAAAAATGGAAATTTCACTCGACAACATCCCCACCAGGGAATTAGGAATGGCGTAGGGGCTGATCTTGTGCAGGTCCCCGGCATAATAATGAGCAAACTGCTTTTCCGAAAAGTCGAAACCCGCGCCGCCGGTGCCCACCAGCACACCCAGACTTTCAAAATCCTCCTCATCGAATTCATCGAAATCGATTCCGGCATCCTTCAAAGCTTCCTGCGACGCGGCCACACCCAAGGGAACGGCCCGCGGCAGTTTTTTCAAATCGGCTTCAGAATAGAAGTCGCCCGGAACAAAACCGCGCACCTCCCCGGCGATCTGGCAGTCCAGCCCCGATGGATCAAAACTGCTGATACGATCAATGCCGCTGACGCCGTTGCAGGTATTGTCCCAGAATTTTTGTCGACCGGTGCCGTTGGGACTGATAACTCCCAACCCGGTAAAGACAACTCGTCTTGACATGATGCGTTGGCCTGAAAACAATTTTCCTAATACTTTTATGGATTTTATCACACCTGTTTTGAGCCTGACAAAAAAAATCCGGAGGCGGCAATCGGGTGCGCCGCGGTACCCGGACCGACGTCCGGTAACAATTTGAAAACGGCCGGATTGATGCTACTCTGTCCGGACTGAATGGTGGACCCACTTTTATTTGCGGAGCGACCTTTTTTGGAAACCCCCACCGCAATTCCCGAATGGACCGGCCAGATGTTGATGGTCGGATTCGAAGGCACCACCCTGAACCGGGAAACCGAAGACCTCATTTGTAATCATCATGTCGGCGGATTGATCCTGTTCAGCCGCAATTATGAAAACCCGGTGCAGTTGCACACCCTCATCCGGAATCTCCAGGAAGTGGCGGCCTCCACCTCCACGGGATTGCCCCTCTTTATCTCGGTCGACCAGGAAGGCGGACGGGTGGCCCGACTGAGCGAACCCTTCACGAAATATCCGCCGCTGTGTTGCGTGGGTAACGCCCAGTCGGAAGATCTGGCCTTTCGCTTCGGCCAGGCGCTGGCGGCCGAGCTGGCGGATGTGGGCATCAATATGGATTATGCGCCGGTGCTGGATGTTCACACCCATCCGGAGAATCCCATCATCGGCGACCGCGCCATCGCCTCCGACCCGCAAACCGTGGCCCGGCTGGCGAACTCGTTCATCCGGGGATTCAGGGACAAGGGAGTGATCCCCGTGGGCAAGCATTTCCCCGGTCACGGCGATACCCGTCTCGATTCGCATCTGGATCTGCCGACCGTCCAAAGGGATGCGGCGACTCTGGAGGCGGTGGAGCTTCTGCCCTTTAAAGAAACCATCGCCCGGGGACTGGAGGTGATCATGACCGCACACGTGATCTACACCGCCTGGGATGAAAAAAACCCCGCCACCTTTTCCAAAACCATTCTGCAGAATATTTTGCGGCAACGGCTGGGGTTTGAGGGCATCATCATGTCCGACGACCTGGAGATGAAAGCGGTGGACGATTATTATGATTCCAAAGCCCTGCCCCGAAAAGGCATCGACGCCGGTCTGGATATGTTTTTGATATGCAACAATATGGAAAAAGCCCGCGCCCTGCATGATCGGCTGACGCAGGAGGTGGACAAGGGAACCATTGCTCTCGCCCGCGTTCAACAATCCGTGGAGAGGATTCTGCGATTGAAACAGAACCTCACGTCTCCCCCCTCCAACCCGCCCGATCCCGATCGCTGGCGGGCCGCCCATGGCCCCCTGGCCCAGGAACTGCAAACCTATCTGCCGGGATGATACTTTTTTAGGTTTGAAAGGTCCGGTTTTTCAAAATTTTTCACAATTATGAAGATTTTTTTATCCCCCAAAGAAGAGTGGACTTTGTATTAAAACAAATTCGATCAACCCAATAAAATCCGAATTTTATGTTTTGGATATAGTGATAATTTACTATGGATCATCTTTTAAAGGACTTGCCATTCTTTGCCTGATTCTCAGTCCCGGCGGCTTGGCACAGACTCATAAAATTTTTATAATTGAACCTCTTATTGGTCTGGAAGGGCAAATATTTTGGCCACAAACCGGCGGAAAAATGGATTAGGATATACCCTAAATATGGTATTAGGAATGGCGATTTTTTTCTGGTTTAAGTTTTCGGATATCCAATTTTAAAATGCAGTTTATTAGAGGTGTCGAACTTCTGGTAGACCCAAGCCCTTTTTTTATCAAGGGTTTCCCGGATTTTTATGTTGACACAATCCTTTAAAAAATCTAAAGTATGCATTCTCTAAGACAGCAATGAAACATTACTTTTAAATGGCTGGGCATTTAACCAGGCAGAAAAAAATCAAATAAATATACTTTTGTGGAATAATACCTTGAATTACCCTTTTCAGGGTATTTAATTTTTTTGAAAACTATATGTCGACAGGCCGAATCATGCAAGATAAAAGAAAGGGGACTGCAAAAAACCTGGGGACACGTCTCCGGCAATGGCGCAAAACCCTCCCGCTCAAATCGTATGAACTGGCTAAACTGATCAAAATCTCGCAGGGCTCCCTGTCCGACATTGAAAACAACAAATCCCTGCCCTCGGCAGACACCATCGCCAAACTCTACCAATACTCCGATTTAAACATCATCTGGCTGTTGCTGGGCAAAGGTCCTATGAACTACGAACGCAAGGGCGTGTCCGACCTGGATGACGGCGCGCTGGTCCAAGAGGCCGCCCAGGATTATGGGGAGGATAGGAAATTACGGGATGTGATCGAAAAGGTGGTGCGCATTTACCGCCGCGGCAACCAGGAAAAAAGAGCCCACTTGATCGGTTTTCTCAATGGCGCCGATCCGGGCGAGGATTAATCCCTCCTGCTTTTCATTTCCAACTTTTTCTTTATATCTTTGGTATCGTCACTCGGGCGTTTAATTCCAGGCTCTGTCCAGGCTCCAACCGAACCTGCCAACAACCGGTAATGCAGGAACCCTGATAGATGCTCTCGAGCCCTTTCTCGGATTGCGATACCGTCTCCACCGGGAACCGCCACAATTCCACCGCAGGACTGTATAGCATTTGCAGTTCGAATCCGAAAAACTCATCCCGCATGCCCAGTTTCCGGATTTCCGGCAGAACGCCATCGCTCCGCAACCGCGCATCCTCGATGGCCACATCGTTGGCAGTGTACCTCCGGTCCGGTGCATCTCCGGCCAGCAAAGTGAAATTATGCTCCACCGCCCACACGCATTCCAAAAATTTCTCACCCTTGTTTTGAAGGGAATAAGCCACCTCCAAACCCGCTTGCTCCGGATCAAACCTATAGGTTTTCTCCACCGCTAAATGAAGCCCATGCCCCATGCCTTCCCGCGTCAGGCGCAACCGATACGGAACATGCGGATCTGCAGGTCCCAATCCTTCCCATTGATAAGGCTGGCCCGCAAATGCTATCAACTCCTCGAAACGGTTGGTCTGGAACGGCTCGAAAGCGGTCCCGGGCGCCAGACAATGGTCCATGAAGGAATACCGGTCCCACCGGTCATAAATCAATTTATTCTGTAGCCCCTCCTCCTTGCTCTGCACCCGGTCGTGAATCGAGTGGTGTGGATCCCCTTGGGAATCATCCTGCGCTTGCGTTTCAAGGATATCCTGATGGTACACCTCCGGCCGACGGCGCAGCACGTTGCTGACATTGAAGCAGGCCGGCCGGTAATCCAGTTCCATCAACGCCCCGCCTCGCGCGGGTGAAATGAACGCACTCATTTGAGGATTGGCGACGATCACTTCCTCGAACCCGTCACAATTGAAATCCACCGCTTCCACACTCAAACCCCGGTCCTTTCCCATGAGCAAATCATCGGCGCTGTTTTCCGCTGCAATCAACTCGGAATACAACCCATGCCTGAGGTGATTCAGATACAGCCCGCCGAACAGGCCGTGCCAGTAAGCGCAGTTGCACTGGCTCCGGTAGAGGGCACGCAACGCATCGCTCCCCTCCCGATGGCCGGACGGCAACCGTTTCACTTTGCGGCTGACGTACAGCATCCGCTTGTGCAGGTGATTGCTCTCTTCATACTTAGTCAGGAAGTTATCCCACTGGCCGCCCCGCAAAAATATCCGGAACTCCTCCTCCGGGACCTCCGAATTTTTCAATGCCTCCTGGAGTTCGCGGAAACGCAGGCGCGCTTCATAAGGTAGAGACCATTCCATCATTTCCTCATACGAAGCCATGGGCAGATACACCCGCCCCGTCGGCGGATACCGGTCGAAGGCTTCACCGAAGGTCAGGGTTTCCAGCCAATCCGACTGTTCTTCCAGCGCTTTGAAAAATTTTTGAAGATAGTGTTCCTCGTAAACCCATTGATAGGTCTCCGGCCAGCCACCGAATTTTTCACCGTCATCGGCGTAGGTCACCAAATTGAAACCTGAATCCTCCCGGCACCCGCGCAAATGGTCCAGGGTCACCTCCGGCAGTTCAAACGGAATGGAGTAGCGCAGTTTTTTGCTGATGGGAAACACGCCTACCGCATAGCCTTCGCTCTCCGTCAGGTAATAGCCGTGAATCTGTTTTTCCTGCAACCCGGCGTAATAAAAATGGGTGTCGTCGACGAGGGTGTAACGGATGTCCGCCTGCGCGAGAATTTTCGGCAGATGCGGCGACCAGATGCGCTCCGTCAGCCACAGTCCCCGCGGAGTACAACCGAACTCCGATTCGAGGAAGGCGTTCATCATCCGGATTTGTCCGACGGCGTCCTCCTCCGGCAGGCTGGACAGAATCGGTTCGTAAAACCCGCCGCTCAACAATTCCAGTTGCCCGCCCTGCACCAGGCCGCGAATCACGTCCAGGTATTCGGGGTGATGCCCCTGCAGCCATTCCAGCAGGCACCCGCTGAAGTGGGCGGTGGTTTTCAGTTGTGGGAACTGTTGCAGGACTTCAAAGTAAGGCTGGTAGCAATGGCGATACACGTCCTCGAAGACATGATCGAAGTTGCCCAGAGGCTGGTGGTTGTGGATGCCGAAGAGAAATTTCAATTTTTCCATAACGCCTCAACGGCAGGAACCATTCGGGAGTGTATTTCAAATGCGAAGCGGACCGGCCTCAACCTTCGTCTTCCACGGGAATGGGATCCTCGAACGCCCGCAGGGTATAAAGCTTGCAGTACAAACCCTCGCTGGCCATAAATTCCTTGTGGTTTCCCGTTTCCACCACCCGGCCCTTGTCGAGGACGATGATCCTGTCGGCAT
>SMVT01000105.1 GCA_004357365.1 Nitrospina sp. | reverse complement strand
TGGTGCTTTTGGGTTACAGCACGCCGGGCTTCGTTCTGGGGCTCCTGCTCATCGTATTTTTCGGGCCGGGCGACCGGGCCATCGCCCATCTGATTCCCATCTCGGGGCTCACCTCGGTGGGCGTTCCCGGGTATGAGGAGTGGACCTTCTGGCACAAGTTCACCGATTACCTGCATCACTTGGTGGCTCCCTTGACCTGTTACATCATCGGCGGTTTCGCCACCCTGACCATGCTGACCAAAAACGCCGTTATCGAAGAGATGAGCAAGCAGTACGTATTGACCGCGAAAGCCAAGGGTCTTACGCAGAACACCATCCTCTACAAACATATTCTGAAAAACGCGCTGATCCCGCTGGTCACCGGGTTCCCCATCGCTTTTTTGACCATGTTTTTTTCCGGTTCGTTACTGATCGAACAGATTTTCACGCTGGACGGTCTGGGCCTGTTGTCTTACCAGGCGGTCATCCAGAGGGATTATCCCATCGTATTAGGGAGCCTGTTTGTTTTCACCTTGCTGTATCTGGTCGGACAGTTGTTGACGGACATTTCTTACGTGATCATCGACCGCCGCATTTCATTTGAAGAGTCGCAGGGATAACGGCCATGAAACTCAGTCAGGACCTGCAGATCAAATTTCAGAAGTTCAAAAGCGACAAACGGGCGCGCTACAGCCTGATGGCCCTGATGATCGCTTTTTTCCTCACCCTGCCCGCTGAGCTTCTGTACAACGTCCGCCCGATTATACTGGTAGTGGATAGCAAACCGTACTTTCCCATCCTCTTCACCTATAGTGAACAGGATTTCGGCGGGCCGCTGATTTCGGAACCGGATTACAAATCGCAAAGGTTTTTAAGAATCCTCAAAGGCGAACCGCCGGACGAATCCGCGGGCCTGAACCTCAGTGATTTCGAGGAGGACGGTGCCGGCCTGTCCCTCGGCCTCGGAGATTTCGACGAAGGTGAGGATGAAACCTCTGGCTCTCCTCTGGTTTTAACCCTGGATGATTTTGAAGAAGACGATTCCGTATTGCCGCTACCGGAACCCGAAAAAGCAACGCTACCGGAATCACCCGGTAGCGCACTCCAGGCCCGTGATTACTGGATGATCTGGCCGCCGGTGCGGTACGACTACAAATACATTCCCAGCCACGCCACCACCGGCCGGGTGGTCCTCGCCGCTCCCTACGAGACCTTGTCTTTCGATGGGAGTAAAACCATCCCTTCTTCGTGGCAGGACGGGCATTATCTGGGAACCGATGATCGCGGCCGGGACGTGCTGGCGCGTTTGGTTTACGGGTTTCGCATTTCCATGATCTTCGGCCTGTCGCTGGCGGTGACGGGCACCCTGCTCGGATGCCTGCTCGGAGGCATTCAGGGATTTTTCGGCGGATTGATCGATTTGATCGGGCAACGCCTGACGGAGATGTGGGGTTCCATCCCGCGCCTGTACATTCTGATTATATTGAGCGCCATGCTCGCCCCCTCGGCGTTACTCCTGTTTGCGATTCTGAATCTGACCGCGTGGATGGGCATGGCCGCCTACATCCGGGCCGAGTTTCTGAGAGGACGCAACCTGGAATATGTAAAGGCCGCCAAGGCCCTCGGTGTATCCAATTTCCGCATCATGGGAAAACACATCCTGCCCAATTCGCTGACCCCGGTCATCACCTTTTTTCCATTTGAAGTGACGGCGGGCATTCTGGCACTGGTGAGCCTGGACTTTTTGAACCTCGGCGTGCCCAGTCCCGCCCCCAGCCTCGGCGAACTGCTGGCACAGGGCAAATCCAACCTGCAGGCGATCTGGATTTTACTGCCCACCTTTGCCGTACTCACCGGCGCGCTGACCCTGCTGACGTTCGTCGGCGACGGCATCCGCAACGCGTTCGATCCAAGAAAGGCGGAAAACTGAATGTTGTTGGACGTCGACAATCTCAGAACGTATTTTCGGGTGGGACTCCACCAGGTGGCCCAGGCGGTGGACGGCATTTCCTTCAAGCTGGAGCCGGGCAAAACCCTGGCCCTGGTCGGAGAATCCGGATGCGGCAAATCGCAGACGGCGTTTTCCATCATGCGCCTGATTGCCGAAAACGGATTTCATCCTTCCGGGACCATCCGGTTCGGCGACACCAACCTGTCCGAACAATCCGAAGAAGCGATGCGCGCCATTCGCGGCAACGATATCGCCATGATCTTCCAGGAACCGATGACCTCGCTCAATCCCCTGTACCGCATCGGCAACCAGCTGGAGGAACCCCTGCGCCTGCACCGGCTTTTGGAGAAAGGCCCGGCGCGGCTAAGGGCGATCGAGTTGCTGGACCACGTCGGCATCCCCGAGCCGGACAAACGCATCGACGACTTTCCGCATCAACTGTCCGGCGGCATGAAACAGCGGGTGATGATCGCCATGGCCCTGGCCTGCGAACCGCAACTGCTGATCGCCGACGAGCCAACCACGGCGCTGGACGTGACCATCCAGGCGCAGGTGTTGCGGTTGATGGCCGACCTGCAGAAGGAAACGGGCATGGCGATTCTTCTGATCACCCACGACATGGGCATCGTCAACCAGATGGCGGACGATGTCTGCATCATGTACGCTGGACGCATCGTGGAACAGGGAAGCCGCGACCAAATTTTCGGAAACATGATGCATCCGTACACCAGGCGGTTGTTCGAATCGATCCCCAAACCCGGCGACGAGTCGTACCTCCTGAACACCATCCCCGGCCTGGTGCCCCCCGCCACGGACTACGGCGAAGGCTGTCTGTTCGCGGACCGGTGCGCCCATACCATGGACGTCTGCCGCTCCCACGACAGCAAATTTCATTCGATGGAACACGGCCACACGGTCCGCTGTCATTTATTTGAGGGCGGCATGACCGCAACCGCCGTGGAGGCGGAACCGAAAATTCTCGCTCCCAAAAAACAGATTGGACGCGAACCTTTGATCTCCGTTCGAGGATTGAAAACCTGGTTCCCGGTGCGCAAGGGCGTTTTTCGCCGGATTACCAACTATGTCAAAGCGGTGGATCATGTCGATCTGGAATTGATCAAAGGCACCACGATGGCGCTGGTGGGGGAATCCGGTTGCGGCAAAACCACACTGGCTGAATCCATCCTGCGGTTGAACCGCGAGGTTCGCGGGACGGTGCGGTTTAAAAATATCGATGTGATGCAGCTCGCCACCCCCGAGCTGAAGAAAATCCGCCGCCACATGCAAATCGTGTTTCAGGATCCCTTCGGCTCCCTGTCACCCCGCCTGCGGGTGCGGGAAATCATCGGCGAAGGTCTCCAGGTGCATTTTCCGGAATTGGGCCCGGCTGAAACGGATAAAAAAATTTCAAAAGTGTTACTGGAAGTGGGACTCGATCCTTCGGTGGCGGACCGTTATCCGCACGAGTTTTCCGGGGGGCAACGGCAGCGCATCAGCATCGCCCGCGCCCTGATCCTGGAGCCGGAGTTTCTGGCGCTGGACGAACCCACCAGCGCGCTGGACGTTTCCGTGCAGGCGCAGGTGCTCAACCTCCTGCGGGAACTGCAGGTTAAACGCAATCTCACCTACCTGTTCATCACCCACAACCTGAACGTGGTGCAGTACATTTCCGACGAGGTGTCGATCATGTACCTGGGCCGCATCGTGGAATATGCATCAGCCAAGGAGCTGTTTAAGAACCCGCAGCACCCCTACACCGAATCGCTGCTCAAGGCGGTGCCTTCTCTGGGCGAACGCATACCGTTTGAGACGGTGGTGGGAGACGTACCCTCGCCCCTCAACCCGCCGGCCGGATGCCATTTTCATCCGCGTTGCCCGATTTACAGGAACGAACCGGAAGGATCGCCGTTGCGGCAAAAATGCCGGACGCAGTATCCGGAGAAAACGTTTCGGGGTAGCGCTTTCGTGGCGTGTCACGCCCGGGAATAGAAGCCCTGCTTCACGCAGGGAAAGGAAGGGTCAACTGTTTTTCTGGCTGGTGACGAAATAAAAGAGCAGTGCCAATACGGCAAGAATGACCAGGGCGGTAATAATCAGGCATTGCAGGTTCATAGCATTCCTCTAACGACAAAATGAAAAGGGAGATTTTAACCCAACCCGTCCCCTAAATCCAAAATAAAAATGGTCCGGGCCGTCCTAATTTTTTGCCCTGCCCCGGCGGATCGTTTATATTATAAGTGTCAGTTTTGTATTGGGTTTTTCATCGTCGCCCCATTTCTTACAACTCCTGGGATGGGCCCATCTGCACCCCGACACAGGGTGAATTGAAATGAAAATTCTTTATCCTTTTGCCAAACGGTTTATCGCAGGGGAGGACCGGCAAACGGCGTTGAAAAACATCAAATCTCTTTACGACCAGGGATTCCTCTGTACGGTGGACGTTCTCGGGGAAAGCATTCATACCGAAGAGCAGGCCGCCGAGGCGAAAAGGGAATATCTGGCCCTGCTGAAGGCCATCGAAACCTTTCAGCGCCCGGTCGACATTTCGGCCAAGGTCAGCGCCCTGGGGATGAATATCCGTTACGACCTCTGCAAACAAAACGTTGAAGAATTGATGGCCGCTGTGGGGCACCACACGGTGCGATTCGATATGGAAGGATCGGACTTGACGGAGCGCACCATGAAGCTGGGTCTCGAGCTTCAGAAAACCTACAAAAACCTGGGGGTGGTCCTGCAGGCGTATTTGTACCGGACGGCCGACGATATTCAATCGGTGATCCAGCAGGGCATTTCCACCCGGTTGTGCAAGGGAGCGTACAAGGAACCGGAGGGGATCGCTTATCAGTCGATGGATGAAATACGCGAAAACTTCTACACACAGGCCTGCCGGTTATTGAAAGAAGGCAACCTGCCGGCGATCGCCACGCATGATGAAATTCTGATCGTCCGGCTTGTCGAGTTTATCGAAAAGGAACGGATTGCGCACGACTCGTTTTATTTCGAATTGCTGTATGGCATGCGCCGCGACCTGCAACAGACGCTCCTGGACAAGGGATACCAGGTCCGCATTTACGTTCCCTACGGCAAAGCCTGGCTCCCGTACACCCTGCGGAGGCTGGCGGAACGCAAGGAGAACATTATCTTTGTCGTCAAAAACCTGGTGCTGGAAACTTTGGGATTGGGGAAACTTTTCAAATCGTAATTTCCACCTATCTATATGCAAACACCTAAAAAAGTACTTACGATCTATTTCAAATTCAAGCCTGATGGGTTCTGTAAGCGGTTCAGATTAATGATTGAAGCCTTTCTGGACCAAGGTTGCCAGGTGCATTATATCGCCGTAGAGCCCTACCCTTTTGAACATAAAAACCTTATTCCCCATATTATGCCAACGCCTATGAAGAGTCGCGAAAGCTTGGCTTTCTGGTCGTATTTTTTTGCGGTGGCTCCCTGGCATTTACTGTGGGTCTCTTTAAGAAACCGGGTGGAATTGATTTCTGTGGGTTCTCCTTTATACGCGTGTCTTTCGGGGATCGCTAAATTAGTAACCCGGGTCCCACTGGTCACCTTTATCTTTATTACTCCCAATTCAGTGGCACAATGGCGGTTTGATTACAGTCTTTATGAAAAAATCGAAACTCTGATGGAAAAGTTGGGATTGAGGTGGTCCGATCTTTTGCTGGCCAATTCCTGGGGAGCGCAGTCCGCCTGGAAAAATGTTTATCCCAGCACACCGATAGAAGTATTTCCCAACAACGTTGAGGAACATCCATTCGAAAAGAAGAAACAACGGCAAAAAATATTAAACGAATTCTCTTTGCCAGAAGACCGGTTTTTGATATCTCACTCGGGCGTTTTACTCAAACGCAAGAATCATGATTGCCTGATCCAAACCATGGCTCTATTAAAAGGGTCGCGGGCCGTTTTGTTTATTATCGGGCAAGGACCCCGGTGGAACGAACTGCAATCAACGGCAGAATCTTTGGGAGTGGCAGATCAAATAATTTTCACGGGGTATAGAAAGGATGTCATCGAATTGATCCAAGGAACGGACGTCTTTGCGTTTCCTTCATTCGCCGAAGGGATGGCTGAGTCTTTGCTGGAAGCCACAACCTGCCAACTACCCTGTCTGGTCAGCTCAATTCCCGAAAACATGGATGTTATTTCCAATACCGAACAACATTTCCCAACGGACCAACCTGCGGTTTTGGCTCAGAAAGTTGAGCGGTTAATGAACGACAAAGAATATTACCAACGGCTTTTGGCTGCTACGCAAAAAGATAAAAACCGGTTTATTTTCGATTGGAAGGGCCGATTTTATGAAAAGGTTCTGTCTTTACTTAATAACAGCCAAAGAGCTTGAAGGGAAGTTGCACATAGGAGATTAAATGTTCGCCGCTCGCGCTTGTTGCTCTGCTTTGAAAGAGCTTCTAACAAGCGGACCGGACTCGACGTGGTCAAACCCCAGTTCTTTGCCGATGTCCCGGTATTCGGCAAATACCTCCGGGTGCACGTATTCCACCACCTCAAGATGGGATCGGGTGGGTTGCAGGTATTGGCCGATGGACAGCATGCGGCATCCGGTGTCCCGCAGGTCATTCAGAGTGCGAACCACTTCCTCGCGGGTTTCGCCGTGGCCCAGCATGAGACTGCTTTTGGTGATCATCCCGAACCTTTGCGCCGCCAGTTTCAGGGTTTTCAGCGACCCGTCATAGCGGCATTGTGGGCGGACCCGTTTCTGCAACGAGGCCACCGTTTCGATATTGTGGGCGAACACATCCGGTTGCGCGCGGCAGACGGTTTCAATAGGAGCCACATCGGCTTTGAAGTCGGGCACCAGAGCTTCCACCCCAAGTTCCGGGCACAGACGGCGAACCTGCCGCAGCGTCTCGGCCCAATGGCCGGCGCCGCCATCCGGCAGGTCGTCCCGGTCGACCGAAGTAATGACCACATAATTCAGATTCAATTGGGAAAGCATTTGGGCCACGTGACGGGGTTCATCGCCGTCGGGAGGCTGTATCGGCCCGGTGGGGACATCGCAAAACCGGCAGGCCCGGGTGCAGTGATCACCCAAAATCATCAGCGTCAACGTTCCTTTCCCCCAGCACTCGCCGATATTGGGGCAGGAAGCGGATTCGCATACGGTATGCAGACGGTGTTGGCGAACCAGGGAACGCAGACGGAAAAAAGACTCTCCCGAAGGCAACGGTGCTTTCAACCAAGCGGGAAGCCTGTGGCGGGAGGAAGTGGCAACCGGGGATTTCTTCAACACTATTTTCCTGAACCGGAGCGGGTAAATCGATAGTATAATGTTTCGATAAACCCATCGAGGTTTTTAAAATTTTCCCGGCCCTTGAATCGGACGGGAATTCCAACCACGCGAATTCTATCAGTATTCATGAAAATCATCCATCGCTATATTTTCACCGAGATGCTCAAAATTTTCGCCTTGAGCACCATGTTTCTCACCATGATCATGTTTCTCGACAAGGCGATGTTCATGACGGACCTGATTCTCAACCGAGGGTTGACGATGCTCGAGGTGGGGCGGATGGTGCTCTATATTTCCCCCATCTTCCTGTCCATCACCATTCCGATCAGCGTTCTGGTGGCGGCGGTGATGACGTTCAATCAGTTTTCCGCGGAAAACGAATTCGTAGTCATGAAATCCTCCGGCTGGAGTTTTATCTATCTTCTGCGGCCGGTCTTGCTGTTTGCCTTCCTTGCGTATCTGACCACCAACGCCATCATTTTTTATGCGCTCCCTCTGGGCAATCAGGCGCTGAAGGAAATGGTCTTCAATATCGTGAAAACCCGCGCCAACATCGACATCAAGCCCAACGTCTTCAATCAGGATTTCGATAACCTGGTCCTGATGGTCAAAGAAAAAAAGGGGCCGAACACTTTCAGAGGAGTGTTCATCGCGGACAGTTCCTTCAAAGGGTCGACCAAAATCATTCTCTCTGAACAGGGTACTATCCTGACCGACCAAGCCAACCTGAGAATCCAACTGCAATTGAGAAACGGATCCATCCACGACTTGTCCAAGCAGGGAGAGGATTACCAGATCATGAAGTTTGACCGTTACAACCTGACTCTGGATATCTCGGGAACCGATCAACTCAAACAAAAACAAATTCTGAAACCCAGGGAAATGTCGGTTTCCGAACTGAAGCAACGGATCGAGATCAACAAGAAAAGAAATGGGCACGATCATCTGGAAGAGGTCGAGCTGAGCAAACGGTTTTCCATCCCACTCACCTGTATCCTGTTTGGAATAATTGGAGTTCCTCTGGGCATCACCTCCCGGCGGTCGGGAAAATCCGGCGGATTTATTTTTGCAACCTGTATCATTTTGATGTATTACGTCAGCCTGGTCCTTCTGCAGAATTTCGGGCGTGCCGGCAGGATCAATCCATATTTTTCGGTATGGATTCCCAACATTATTTTGTTGATTCTGGGGCTCTATGTCGGTTATAAAACCCAAAAGGAAATTCCGTTCAGAACCTTGAACAAAATCAACGAAAAGCTGACCACATTCGGGGAGTACCTGTTAGGATTATTCGGTTCCCGGGAAACGCATTCCCTTCCCACCCATCCCCCGAATCCACCCGATTAAGGGTTTACTGAAAGGCTTGAGGTTGCGAATGATTACGGCAAAAGAAATCATGACGGACAAGGTGCTCACCGTCACCAAGGAAACGTCCATCAAGGAATTGTCCGATTTATTTATTAAGCACAAGGTCAACGGATTTCCGGTAGTGGATGAGGCCGGACAGCTGACCGGTATCGTGACGGAAAAGAACCTGATCGAGCAAAGCAAAAATCTTCATATTCCCACGGTGATCGCATTATTCGATGCGGTTATTTATCTCGAAAGCGGCAAAAAATTTGAAGCGGAAGTGAAGCGTTACAACGCAACCCAGGTCGAGGATATTTATACGTCGAAGGTGGTGACGGTTTCCCCGGATACCGGGATCCACGAGGTGGGCGCGCTCATGGCCGAAAAAAGCGTGCATTCCATACCGGTGGTGGAAGGCAAAACCATTTTAGGGATTATCGGTAAATTGGACGTGATCAAGGGCCTGGCCCGGGAATAATTCACCCATTAATTTAGACTTTCATTTTAATTCCAAAACAGATATAAATAAGTATACAGCTCAGTTCAGAAATCTCATCCGGAGAAACGGAGGAGGTATCGGCATGCTTAAATCAAAGTTTTTTTTCATTTCCCTGCTCTCTTTTCTGTTTATCATATTCTGGTTCTTCATGGCCCCGACCGCGGCCCACTCCCCTGGCGAAAAAGGCCATATACCCGCCCTCCGTGCGGCGGAATATATTCATGCGGTTATCGAGGCCAACCGGACCATTTACTCGCAATATATTGTGGAACGTCTGGGAGAAACAGTTTCCCTGAAAGCCACCGAAAAATGGAAGGAAGAAAACACCCTTCCTCTCCCAGCCCAGTTTCTGATGGTTTCCTCAAAAATCGTCAATTCAAAAAACCTGGGCATTCGGTACCGCTTGATGAGTTTGTGGCCGATCAATAAAAAAAATGGTCCCAAATCCAAACAGGAGCGATCCGGCTTAAAAAAAGTGGCGGAAAAACCCGGCCAACCGTATGTGTGGTCGGTTAAGAAAAACGGCGAAATCCTGTTCAATGCCGTGTATCCGGATTTGGCGGTCACCAAAAGCTGTGTGCAGTGCCACAATAACCATCCCCGCAGCCCGAGAAAAAACTTCAAGCGGGGC
>SMVT01000104.1 GCA_004357365.1 Nitrospina sp. | reverse complement strand
GCAATTGACCCTGGCGCGGGCCTATCATCAATCCCGCCGTCTGCAGAACGCCCTGAACCATTACCGCAGCACCCTCCAGATCAACCCGGATCAGCCGGTGGCGCATAACGAAATGGGACTGGTGTTCTGGGATCTGAAATCGTATTTTTTCGCGGACGCCTCGTTCCAGAAAGCGTATCAACTGGATCCGCGCTATGTCGATGCGCTGAACAATCTGATCAGCTCCAGCATGCTGTTCAAGCAATACGATCAGACGATCACCTACCTCAACCGCCTGTTGGAAATCCATCCGAAGGATGACAATGCCCACCAACTATTGGTTGCGGCGCGCCGTTTTCAGAAACAACAGGAATCGGCGGCGGCGCCCGCGCCCGACGATTTCCATTAAACCCCACCGCGAACCTTTCCTTGTTGTCCTTTTGATCCGGGTGTGATAGCTTTTTGCGGCATCCTGCCGAAGTGGTGGAATTGGTAGACGCGCCGGACTCAAAATCCGGTGGGGGCGACCCCGTGCGAGTTCGATTCTCGCCTTCGGCACCAATAGTTTTAGGAGGAGTTGTGGCCCCCCCGCAACTCCTCTTCTTTTTTGTTTCCCTCATGAACCGCCATCCTGTTACCGGCGATCTTGCGTCCCGATTCTCCTTTACTTGGACGAAGCATTCTCCGTACAATGGCGCTCCACAGAAATTCAAATCAGTGATTGGAAAGAACCGGGAAGGTCCTCATGGCGCAACTCAGGAAACTGGACAAACAGAAAATCGAGTCTCAAAAAGACCGGCTCGAAAAAGCTCAACTGAGCCGGACCGATCTGGAGGGAATCGATCTGAGCCATGGATCCCTGAAGGAAGCGGAGTTCCAGAAATCCAATCTCAAAAAGGCGAATTTCGAACAGGCGGGTTTGAACGGGGCGGATTTTACCGGAAGTTTTCTGGTCGGGGCCAACTTTCACGCCGCCCGGCTGATCCGCGCCAATTTCACCAAGACCAACCTGAGCGGGGCGAATCTGAGTCAGACCGATCTCAGCAGTTCCTGGTTCACCCAGGCGGTGGTGCTCAAGGCCGACTTCCGCGATTCCAATCTCCGCCGGGCGGAGCTCAACCAGGCCCGATTGAACGGGAGCGATTTCCGCAATGTGAACCTCAGCAAATGCGATCTGCGGGGAGCGGAGCTGAAGCGGGCCGACCTGTCCGGCGCGCGTATTCCCAAGTCGCATCTCAGCAAAGCCAATTTCGCGGGAGCCGCACTCGCAAACACTGACGTCAGCCGATGCAACATGAGCGGGTGCGATTTCAGGGAGGCCAATCTCAGGGGAACGAATTTTACCGATGCGATTCTGACGCGGGTGTTTTTCAAGGGCGCCGATTTGACCGGCGCCGATCTGACCGGGGCCAGCATACGGGGATCCGACTTCGCCGAATCGATTCTTGAGGGGGCAAACCTGACGGGAGCGGACCTGTCATTGGTCACCAATCTCTCCTGCGCCAATTTAATGACCGCGCGCATCGACCGCAAAACCAAATTGCCGGACTATCTTGCGGTCCACTGGACCTCGGAAACGGAATTCGAATGCACCGAAACCGCCCAGGGAGAATGAACAGGCGGCCACGGTTTTTCCCACCGGGGAGCGTGGGGTTGCGTCGGGACTACTGATACCGGGAGGTGGCCTCTTCCGGATTGGATTCGATGTTGTGCACCGCGAGGTCCGAACCCCGCAACTCGTCGTCCTTTTCCAGGCGGATGCCGAACAGACGGTCCAGCGTTTTATAGACCACGAACCCGGCCACAAGCGCCACCGCCACCGCGGCCAGCGAGCCGATCAACTGTGCCATAAAGGTGACGTCGCCCACCCCGCCAAAGGCTTTGAGCCCGAAGATGCCGCAGGCGATGCCGCCCCAGGTTCCGGCAAGTCCGTGCAGGGGCCAGACGCCGAGCACGTCATCGACCTTCAACTTCTCCTGCTCCCAGGTAAACCCGTAAACGAAGATGACACCCGCCACGCCGCCGATCAAGAACGCGCCGATGGGATGCACCTGGTCCGACCCGGCGCAGATCGCCACCAGTCCCGCCAGGGCTCCGTTGTGGATAAAACCGGGATCGTTTTTGGAAACCACCAGGGCGAACAGAATGCCGCCGGCCATGGCGAACAGCGAATTCATCGCCACCAGACCGGAGATGCCTTTGAGGGTGGCGGCGGACATGACATTAAATCCGAACCAGCCGATGCACAGCATCCACGCCCCCAACGCCATAAAAGGAATGCTGCTGGCCGGGATCGGCCGGCTTTTTCCCTGTGAATCCCAACGCCCAATGCGCGGACCCAGCACCCAGGCGCCCACCAAAGCCAGCCATCCGCCCATGGAATGCACGACCACCGATCCGGCGAAATCGTGAAAGGGCGCGCCGGTCAGCTTGGCCAGCCAGGAATCTTCCTGCCCCAGAAAAGTGATCTGCCCCCAGACCATGCCCTCGAAAAAGGAATAAACCACTCCCACGAAAATAGCGGCGGCCACTCCCTGCGTCCAGAATTTGGCGCGCTCCGCAATGCCGCCTGAAATGATGGCCGGTACCGCCGCGGCGAAGGTCAGCAGAAAAAAGAAATGAACCAGCTCGTAGCCCTGTTTGTCAGCAACCAGTGTCCCGGCGGACTGGTAAAAATAAATTCCGTAAGCCACTGCATAGCCGATGCTGAAATAGATAATGGTGCTGATGGCAAAGTCGACCATAATTTTTACCAGGGCGTTGACCTGGTTTTTCTTGCGTACCGTGCCGACTTCCAGAAAAGCGAAACCGCCATGCATGGCGAATACCATGGCGGCGCCTAACATCAAGAACAATACATCGCCACTCTGTTCCAGAGCGAGGATATCCTTTTCCATATGTTCCCCCTTTTTCCCCTCCTCCTGAAACCTGCCAAGAGTATAATAAGCGTGTTTTATTACAGGCCGCCCCTTTGCACGTTAAGGCTCAAATATACTTTGCTCCGAGGCTTTATTGGAAATGCCGCAAATTATACAAGATTTAACTCTCCTTTTGTTGGTTTCTTTGCCCATTAATGTCTTTTTTCATCGAATCCGACTGCCCTCCATTATGGGTTTTCTGATCGCCGGAATTCTGATCGGCCCGCATTGCCTGGGCTGGATCGGCGATCCGTCATCGGTGGAAAATCTTGCGGAAATCGGCATTATCTTACTGTTGTTTATTATCGGACTCGAGTTTTCGATCTCCCATCTGTTTAAAAATATGGTATCGATCATCAGCGCCGGTGTCCTGCAAATGGGATTGACGATTGCGGCCTGGTATTTCCTTCACAAAAATTTCTTTGGGGGACCCGATCCTGTAATCCTCGCGTTAGCAATGATGGTCGCCCTCAGCAGTACCGCCATCGTTTTCAAGATGGTCACCGACCGCGCCGAGTTGGACACCCTGCATGGCCGCACCACGATCGGCATCCTTCTGTTTCAGGATTTGTGCGTCGTACCGTTGATGCTGATGATTCCCCTGCTCGCCCACAGCGGTCAGACTTCCGGAACGGATTTCGCGCTGGCGTTCGCCAAAGCGCTGGCCGCGGTGGCGGGAATTTTTTTCCTGTCGCGGCTTCTGGTGCCCCGGTTTCTGAGCGCCGTCGCCCGCATGGGAAGCAAGGAACATCTGACTCTTCTGGTGATCCTCATCATTCTGGGAAGCGGATGGGTGTCGCATCAACTGGGGTTGTCGTTGGCCATGGGCGCCTTCATCGCCGGGCTGATCATCTCCGAATCCGAGTACAGCCACCAGATCATTCTCGATATCCTGCCGCTCAGGGATTACTTCAGCAGTATCTTTTTCATCTCCATCGGCATGCTGTTGAACATCGGCAACTTTCTGGATCATTTTTCCCTTATCCTCGGGATCACACTCATCCTGGTGGTTATGAAGGTGGTCTCGGGTTTTTTAGCCTCCGTCGCGGTGGGCAACTCGGCGCGCATTTCTTTTATTGTGGGAGTGCGGTTGGCGCAGGTCGGTGAGTTCTCGCTGATTCTGGCGGGGCTGGCCCTTACACAGGGACTTCTCTCATCCGACCATCACCAAACGTTTTTGACCGTGGCCGTATTAACCATGTTGATCGCTCCGTTATTGATCCAGGTGTCCTCTCCGGCGTCGCATATTCTGTTTTCCCGCTGGACTCCGGGCGAGGCTCCGGAGGAGTCGACGCAACCGGCGGGGCAGACGCTGAAAGGCCATGTCATCATTGCCGGGTACGACGTCGTCGGCCGCAACCTGGCGCGGGTGCTCAAGGAAACGCATGTTCCCTTCATGGTGGTGGAAATGGATGGCGAATTGATCAAACATGCGTTGACAGAAGACGTCCCCATCCTGTACGGAGACGTCAGCCACCGCGCGACCCTGGACCGGGTGGGCATCGCACAGGCAAAAATCATCGTGTACTCCATACCCGATCACAAGGCGACCGAACAATCGGTCCGGCTGGCGCGCCAACTCAATCCCGAGGTTTTCATCATGGTGCGCACCCGGTTCTCTTCGCAGGTGGACGAGTTGAAGAAAGCCGGGGCGGACCAGGTGATCCCCGAGGAGTTCGAAACCTCCATTGAAATTTTTTCACGGGTGCTCAGGGAGTTTCGAATGCCCAACAACATCATCGAGCAACAGGTGGAGCTGGTGCGGCTGGAGGGTTACGGCATGTTCCGCGGACTATCGCTCAACGTGGAAAGCCTACGCAATTTTTCCACTTACCTCACCGCATCGTTGAGTCAATCGTATCAGGTTACGGACGAATGCTGGTCCCACGGCAGGCAGTTTGACCATCGGGAGTTGACCCGGCAAACCGGCGCTACCCTGATCGCCGTGGTGCGCGACAACCACGCGCAACCCAATCCTCCGGCTGACTTCTGTATCCGGACGGGAGACGTACTCATTGTATTCGGGCGCCACGCGCAGGTCGACAAAGCCATGCGGCTGTTGCGTTCCGGCCCGGATAACGACACGGCGTCATCCCCGGCATCCTGAGCAATAAATGTGAATCGGGAAAAAGAACGGTTGGGTCAGGCTCTGGCTTTGGCCTGGCGGGCGCCTTTCTGGGCTTTAGCTTTCTTCATGGCGGAGGCAACCGAGTTGAGGGATTGGCCCTTGCCAGCCAGAAACCGGTTGGGGATATGGCTCGATAACGGTGGCAGGGTGTTGCCTTTAAAATCGAAGGCGTCCGCGCGGCTGAAGCTCGCCAGCAATTGCGCGGTATAATGCGCCTGCACAATATCTTCAAGAGGAAAACAACTGATCACCAGTTTTTTCTTTTTCCCCTTCAGGCTGCGCAACACCAGTTGCGGAATATATTGACCGCGTTCCCGGCCCTCAACATCCGCCAACACGGTGACCTTTTCCACCAGCTTGCCCGGCAATGACTGGGCCCTGCCGAACTTGGTGAGGCCGGCGAGCTGAATTTTCCGGTCCTGGCCTTCCAGCACAATAGTCGGCCGCCGCTTCAAATACCAGATCACACCCCCCCACAACATTGCGATGGGGAAAACCATCCACAGGGCCGAACCCAATTCGTAAGCCGATAGAAACAAGGTGAGCAGAATCAGGCCGGCGCAATGGATGTATTTGATCCAATCTCTTAATTTCGGGCTTACCCGCGTGGTCAATATGACGTTGGGGTTGATATATTCGGTTTCGAGGGGCATTTGAGTAAGGATTTGATATAGTTATGAAAAAGGAAGTGAACAACGGTATGTTTTAAATGTAAGTGAAGCGCCGGGGTTTGTCAATCGAACTTGTCCGGCTTTGCCGGTCCTCAAAACCTCTTATTATATTGATTTAAATGATCTAACCTAAAAAGACTGGCCCAATTTATTGGAAACGGGAACACCCTGTCAATGCCTCGCCTGAGGTGGCGTCGATCCTCTCTTCATCTATAATAGGTCCATGAATTGCCCGGCGTGCAACAACGCATTGAAAGCCCTGGCCGTCGCCGGCGTCAAAGTCCTGGCCTGCGCCGACAGTTGCGGCGGCCTCTGGTTCAAATGGAACGAAATCAAAAAGCTGAAGGACCGGAACCCGGCCGCCGGCGAAGCCCTGCTCCACGTGGAACGCGCCGAGGGGGTCCACGTGTTCCGGGATATTCAACACCCCTGTCCCAAATGCATCCAGACCCTACTGTACCGTCATTGTTTCAACCGCCGGTTCCGTTATGAAATCGACCAGTGCGCCAAGTGCGGAGGATTCTGGGTGGATGTCGGAGCGTTGGCCGGCCTGGAAGCGCAATCGCCCTCGGAGTCCAGCCGACAAACCGCGGCCGCCTATTTCAAAACCCTGTTCGAAGAAAATATCAAACCCGAAAACCTGACCCACCCGGATACCCAGGAATCGGCCCGTGTCATTGTCCAACTCTTCCGCTTCCTGACCCCCAAACCCCTGTTCCCCAAGAAAACTCCCTTGGACCCTCTCTAAAATAAACAAATTCTTCCTTAGGAAACCGAGTCATAAAATCCCTCCTCCCCTTAGCAAGGAGACCTTTGCGTAAGTGGCAGGGCCAGTTGACAGAATATAAACCGAAACAGGGAGCAGGGAACATGGAACAGGAAAAAAGAATTGGCAGCGGCGAACCGCCGCAGGTAAATTAAAACCCAGATTCTTCTCTCCATTCCATTCCGCTCAGAATGACAACAAAAAGCTACGTTGTGTCATCCTGAGTGGAACGACCGTTCGGCTTTTAGAAATCTGCTCCGGGCCACGCCCGGCAGGAGCAGATTTTGCCCGATGGGCAGTTCTTGCCCGCGGTTCCGCCGGGGCCATTTCCCCCTCCCGCTCCCCTAACAGGCAAAATTTCAACAGGTTGATTAGAGGCCCCGATTTGGCACAGGGCTTGCTCCCTATTAACCGGATGATTACCCGAGAAGTGTGTCTTGATCATTTTAAAGGGATGAATCAGTGGTCAACGAAACCAACATTTTAAACCTGATTGCGAAAAGCCCGGACAAACCGGAAGCGTCGTTCCAGGTGTCCCATCTGGAGCAAAGCGATCGTCAACGGTTTGATCGGGTTCTCGAAGCGAGGGTGGAATCGCATCAGGAGGAGTCACCGGCGACGGCATCGCAGTCCAATGAAGCGCGGGAAAACCCGGCGCCCCGGGAATCCCGCAACCCGGCTCCGGTGTCTCAAAACGAGACGACCCCTGCAGCGCATCCCGATCATCAACCCAGGGACACCCCACCGGCAACCCCGGCCTCTGAAGGGCGGGGTCCGGCGCCACTGCATAATCAAACTCATGGTAACCCGGATGCGCCTTCTTCCAATTTCAATGCTCCGGCACCCCAGGCGCCGGTGAATCCTTTTGCCTTACCGTTAGACACTCTAATGGAAAATTTAAATCCGGCGGATGACGCACCCGGTTTGGTGGATCATCCGAATCAATCGGCAACCGATATTCTGGCGGGTCTATTTGAGGCTCATGGTTTGAGCGAAGAAGGGTCACACGCCATCGATACCCTGAGGGAACTGCTGGCGGGTTTGAATATCGATTCGGCAACCATCGACCTACTGGTATCCGCCTTGCAGAACGGGGACGCGGCCGGTGTTCATGGCATCCTCCACGCCTTGCGCGGCTTGCTGACGGCGTCGAACCAGGCCGCCCAGGCTCCCCTTGCGAATCATGTTCTTGATGTGGCCGCAGGGCGGTTGAATCAACCGGAACAACGCGTCATCGATCTTTTGGTGCGGGCGGGATTGACCCGGCAAGAAGCGCAACAGGTCATCCAGCAGATGCGAACGGCCGGCACCCCGCAACCGCTTAACGAAAACACGGCGCAATCGGCCAAGACCGCTGCCGAGGGCATTGTCGCCAAACCTCAAACCGCAAACCAGCCCGGCTCCGGCAACCTGCAGAACTCCAGCGGAGATTCCAAGGGATCGACGGGGCATTCTGCCGAAGCTCACCGAAGTGTTTCCGGACTCGCGGGAGAGCGGCTGGCAACGCTGGCGTCCCTGCTGGCGCCGGACAAATCGTCCAACACCGGCAATGCCCAAACCAATCCATTGATCAATAAAGCGGCAACATCTCCCTTGCAGAATCTGAATGCCTCCGGACAACCGGTGCAGAGTATTCTGGGTGAGGGCGCGCCGGGGCAGTCCCCTGCCGCGATGACGGACGCCGCCGCCCGTGCGGCTGAGTTGGTGAAACCGGCGGTCACCGAAACCTATAACGGACGCGCATCCATGGACAAACCCATCACCGCGCAGATCATCGAAAAGTTCACCCTGCGGGGATTCGGCAACCAGCGGGAAGTGCATATCAAGCTGGACCCGCCCTCGCTGGGAACCGTCCGGATGAACGTGTCGATCAGCGGTGAAACGGTGCGCGCGACCCTCGTCGTCGAAAGCAATATTGTGAAATTGATGATCGAAAACAATCTGTCGCAGTTGAAAGATGCCATCACCCACCAAGGCGTCAAGATCGACAGCTTCAACGTACTGGTGGGCGGCAACGCCAGCCAATCGGCCCACGGGCACAAGGACGCTCTGGACTATCTGGCGCAACTGGGACAGGGGGGCCCGCTGGCCCATGAGTCGGCAGAAGCAAGCATTGTTCTTCACCGGCCCGTTTTTATGGATGAAAACCAATCCATCAGCATCTTCGCCTGATGCCTTGGACGCAGGACCTAATTTAGCAGGAGGCAGGAATCATGATTGAAGGCATTTTACCGCACGCCGAATCGAACACGTCGACCACGCCGGCCAGCGCACAACAGACGCTGGGCAAGGATGATTTCCTGCGGCTGTTGGTGGCTCAGCTCAGCGCACAAGATCCCTTGAATCCGATGGAGGCCACGGAGTTCACCGCCCAACTGGCGCAGTTCAGTGCTCTCGAACAGATGACCAACGTCAACAGCACGCTGGAGGATCTGCTCAAGGCGCAACAGGCGATGGGCAATGCCTCAATGATCAACCTCATCGGCAAACAGGTCGATGTCCCCGGCAACTCGTTCGAGCACACACAGGGAGCAACCACCAATCTGAGTTATACGCTCGATTCGGAGGCCGCATCGACCCAAATTGAGATTTACAACGCCACCGGGAATCTGGTGAACACCCTCAACGGTCCCGGCGAGGAAGGCGGTAACCTGATCGTCTGGAACGGACTCGACAGCCAGGGCAACGCCGTGGGTTCCGGATTGTACACGTTCGAGGTCCGGGCCACGAATTCCAATGGCGTATTCATCAACACGCAGACCTTCACCACCGGCCTGGTGACGGACGTGCTCTTTGAGGAAGGCGCCGCGTTCGCCGTGGTCAACGGTCAGAAACTGCCCGCGGAACAAATAACGAGAGTATCCATCAACTAAGCAGTAGGAGATAGATTATGTCACTCATAGGAACATTAGCAACCGGCGTTTCCGGGATTCTGACCAATTCCAGAGCCCTCAACATCATTGGAGACAATATTTCCAACATCAACACGACGGGATTCAAAAGCAGTAAAGCCGTCTTCGGCGATCTGTTCAGCACTTCGTTGGGCGGTGGCACGCTGACCTCGCAGGTGGGACGTGGCGCGCAATTGAT
>SMVT01000103.1 GCA_004357365.1 Nitrospina sp. | reverse complement strand
GGCCGTGAATCCGTTATCTCCGACCAAAAAATACTGTGGGATACTTGCGGAAAGGTGGGACTATAGTGGGACAAAATCACATAAAAATAAAAATTGCCTACACCGTTTTGGTTCAAGCCATTGTATTTAATGGAGCCACCGAGCGGAGTCGAACCGCTGACCTACTGATTACGAATCAGTTGCTCTACCAACTGAGCTACGGTGGCATATCGGTTGGAAACGGAGTATTTAACAAGTTTTTGATCCAGAAATCAATGGTCCTATTATAACCCATCCAAATCCCCCCTCACCCGGCCCTCTTTCCTCATGGGAAGAGGTTTAAGAAAAGAATCCCCCCGGCCCCCTTTACAAGGAGGGGAGGGACTCAATTATCCGTGTCCATCTGTGTTCCCTTCGGCAAGCTCTTTAAGAAAAGGCAAGAGGAGGAATCCCCCTAACCCCCTTTACAAGCGCGTTTACAAGGGGGGATAAAAGCTCCCCCTTCTCCGAAGGAGAAAATAGCCCTGGCGCTACGCCAGTTTGATACCGACTTTTAAACCTGTCATAATAGCCGCATGAAAAAGGTCATTATCATCGGCGGGGGCATCGCCGGCCTGGCGGCGGCTTACCGCATCCAGGAGGAAATCAGGAACAACGCCCCGGTCTCCTGCATCCTGCTTGAGGGCTCCGACCGCTTCGGCGGCAAGATCCACACCCTCCGCCGGGACGGATTCATCATCGAGCGCGGGCCGGACTCGTTTATCTCGCAGAAGCCCTGGGCCGTCGAGCTGTGCCAAAAGCTCGGCCTCGGCGATCACCTGCTGGGCACCCAAACCGATCACCCGCAGACCTTCGTGTACCTCAACAACCAAATGGTCACCATCCCGGACGGACTGAGCCTGATGGTGCCGACGAAGTTCATGCCGTTCATCACCACGCGGCTGTTCAGCTGGCCGGGCAAGATTCGCATGGGGATGGATCTGTTTCTCCCCCGGCGGCGCGGCAATTCGGACGAGAGCATGGCCTCGTTCGTCAGGCGCCGGCTGGGCACCGAGGCGCTGGAGCGCATGGCGCAACCCTTGATGTCCGGCATCTACGCCAGCGACCCGGAAACCATGAGCCTGGGCGCGACGTTTCCCATGTTCCAGCAGGTGGAAAAAAAATACCGCTCTCTTCTTCTCGGGATGCTGGCCCAGAAACGGAAACGCGCCACCGCTCCCCCAACCAGGAAAGGCGACAAACCGTTCTCGTTTTTCCTGACGATGAAAAACGGATTGAGCGAGATCGTCGACACCCTGATCGCCCAGTCGCTCGACATCCAGTTCCGCAACAACGCGCCGGTGGAGTCCTTCCGGAAGCAGGGCAACGGCTGGCAGGTGTGTTTGAAATCGGGCGAGGAGCTGGAGGCGGACGCGGTGATCCTGTCCACCCCGGCCAACCTGGCGGCGCGTTTGTTGGAAGGCTGGGCGCCCAGTATCGCCGCCCGGCTCGATCAGATTCCCTACGTTTCCACTGCGGCGGTGGTATTGGGATTCGACCGCAACCGGTTCGCGCATCCTTTGCGGGGATTCGGCTTCGTGGTGCCGCACGTCGAAAACCGGAAGATCACCGCCTGCACCTGGGTGTCGTCGAAGTTTCCCGGCCGCGCGCCGGACGACCGCATTCTGCTCCGCGCCTTTGTCGGTGGCGCGGTGAACGAAGCCCTGGCCGAGCAGGATGCCGACACCATCAAACAGCAGGTGCGGCAGGAGTTGCGCGAAATCATGGGAGTTACGGAGGAACCCTTGTTTTGCGAGGTGTATCCCTATATAAAGGGCAATGTGCAGTACCAGGTGCATCATCCCCGGCTGGTGTCGGAGATCGAGAAGGATCTGGTTGATTTCAAAGGACTTTACCTGGCGGGGTCGGCCTACAAGGGAATCGGAATACCCGATTGCGTGAAAAACGGCACCGAAAACGCCGCAGCAGCGCTCGATTTTCTGGGCCTGAAAGCCGAATTGAGCCAATCCGGCGCCGCCTGATTGCATCTAATGATGAAATTCCCCAGTAAAATGCTGATGACAGGAGACGATGAATGAAGTGGGCATCCCATATATCGACCGAGGAAACTATTGAAGCGTGCGTGGAGGAAGCAGTGGCGGCGGTGGTCCAGCAACTGGCCGGTAAGGACGCCGATTTGACCCTTCTGTTCGTATCGCCGCATTTTCGCACCGAGTACCGGGCGATCCCGCAAATGCTGAAGGACCGCATGCCGGTCGGCCTGCTGTTGGGATGCTCCGGCGGCGGCATCATCGGCGGCGGCAAAGAGGTCGAACAGAGACCCGCCTTCAGCCTGACGGCGGCGCATTTGCCGGGAGTGGACCTGCAGGCGATTCATTCGGATACGCTCAACCTGCCCGATCCCGATACCGCCCCTTCCGTGTGGCGGGAATGGCTGGGAGTGGACGCCGCGAAGAATCCCCAATTCATCCTGCTGGCAGACCCGTTTTCGTTTCGCGGCGAAGAGTTTCTGGGGGGCATGGATTTCGCCTATCCCCAGTCCTCGAAAGTCGGGGGACTGGCCAGCGGCGCCCAGTCCCAAGGCGGCAACGCGCTGTATCTGGGAGACAAGATTTATAACGAGGGCCTGGTGGGAGTCGCCCTGTCTGGCAACGTCCAGATCGATACCATCGTCGCCCAGGGGTGCCGCCCGATCGGCAAGCCCCTGAACATCACCCAGTGCGACCAAACCCGGCTTCTGGCGGTCGACGGCAAACCGCCGCTGGAAGTGCTGGAGACAATGGTCGATACCCTGAACGAATACGACCGCAAACTGCTGCGCACATCCCTGTTTCTCGGCATCGAAATGGACCCTCTGAAAGACGATCCGGGACAGGGCGATTTTCTGATCCGCAACCTGATGGGCGTGGACCGGGAAACGGGTTCGCTGGTAGTGGGCGCGTTATTGCGGGAGGGTCAACTGGTCCAGTTTCATTTGCGCGACAAGGTGATGTCGTCCGAAGATCTAAAAGTGATGCTGTCGCGCTACCAGAGCAAGGACGGATGGCGCGATGCCAAAGGGGCATTGTTGTTCTCCTGTCTGGGACGGGGCGAACATCTGTACGGGCAACCCAACCACGATTCCGACCTGTTCAAAACCAAGATGGGCGACATCCCGCTGGGCGGGTTTTTCTGTAACGGCGAAATCGGGCCGGTGGGGAAAACCACCTTCCTGCACGGCTACACCAGTTCGTTTGGCATCTTTCGTCCGTCGTAATTCATCGTCAACCTAAACAATTTCACCGGGAGGAGAAAACCGAATGGCCGTCAACGTTCAAGTCAGCACCACCCCCAACGAGCACGCACTGAAATTCACCCTGGATAAACCGGCGATCGAGTCCGGCCACAAAACCTATGCCAATGCCGAAGCCGCGGAGGAATTACCGGTTGCGAAAGCGCTGTTCGCGATTGACGGTGTGGCCAGCGTGTTTCTGATGGCGGACTTCGTCACCGTCACCAAAAAGCCCGACGCCAGTTGGGACACGCTGCAATCCGGTGTCATGAGTACGATCCAGACCTCCTATGAATGAGCCATTGATCCACGCGCCCCGGCTGGAGGCCGCGGCTCCCGCCTGTGGGAACCCGCCGGGGTTTTGTGAAAGTATCCACCCTTACCTGTTTATGGAGATGCACTTTGGAGCAACTGGTTCAGTGGTTTGAAGCTTTCCTCAACGAACTGCCTCCGTTTTTGCAGCTGATCGTTGGCATGTTTATTTCCCTGGGGATATTCAAACTGTTGACCGTCGTGGTCGACGCCTACCAGAATCGCAAAACCAAAGACGAATAATTCCTGCCCTGTGAAGCGGTTTGCTTGAGGTCTTGCAAAGAAATTTAAAAAGAACAATGGGGTAGGGGCCCAGTTGCCTGGAAGGGGAGGTTGGTGCCCTTGTGCCCTCCAGACAACCGGGGAAGCTAAGGAGTCATCGCCTTAGCCTTATGCGTTGAAATCAACTTCGTGCCAGCGGCCGAAGAGAGGGTGGCCGGCCAGAATAAAAAAGGGGGGAGGGGGATCGGCTCCCTCCCCCCAACCTCAACGGAAGCCCACGATACCTCCGTTGTTGGGATTCTATTCTTCCGTATCAGGTACTTTTTGGTTCTGCAACTCGGCCTGCAACTCGCTGATTTTTTTGAGATCGGGGTGGTCCAGGGCATCGTCTCCGGAATAAACCTGCAGGGGAACCCAGTGGGAACGCACGGTCTCCTTGTTCGGCCCGGAAATACGAAGCATGACTTTGACGAGTCCCATAACCAGTAAAAAACTGACGCATATCACTGCGAATACCGTTAAACCCATCCACAACACTTCCATTCAGCACCTTCCTTACCCCATATGGGGCATTAGTAATTCTATCCAGAATACAGCAAGTCACGTTCCTAAATCATTGAAAAATTGAGTATTACATTTAGTGTAAAGGTATGGGACCCCTAAATGGTTGTAATTTATCAGGCACGGGTTGTGAGGGGAGGGCATTTTAAACAATATTTTTCTGTGGGGGAGAAAGCCGGGAGGAAGCTTTTTTCAATAATGGACAGAAAGCGTCAGTTAGCCAGCAAATTTAGGTCCACTCCGGATCCAAAACGGTTCAACAAGACGGCAGAGTCAATAGGCTGGACTTTCTAAGGACGAGTATGAGATTTTATTGGGAACGTAAACGGTGCAAAAAGGGGGCTCTAAAAAAAGGCAACCGGAGCATGCGGCCTGCTGATCGCATACTCCGGTACCCAATCTGGCAAGTCACTTGGAGGAAAACCTGCCAAAAAGAAAAGCCCTTGCCCTAAATGCTCTTGGCAAAACATTTACTTTTATGTTGAATGAAGTCGCTCGGATCTAATGTCACCAGTATAAGATAAGCAAAACACATTCCAAAGTGCATCGGTTCCAATCGATTTTCCAACAAAAATCCGGTGAAAATTTAACTGCAAATAATTCAATTGAATACCATTAAGGCAACCCATGGGAATTTTTTCTGTCCGTTCCTCGTCAAACTTCAGGAGAGCAATTTGCACCACTTTTGATTAAAAACCGGGCCGGAGATGACAACTTTTCGTACGTTTGCCGGGGCCGGGTACGTTGCACTTGCCGTATTTTGAAAGAGGTGAGCCAGCTATTCGGGGATTTGCGGCGCTCGAATTCCGCATCCCCGAATAGCTGGTCGGGGGAGATGGTAATCTTATGCGTACGGCTTAATGCCTGTTAAAATTTTTGAGCCGGTAATTCGGTCCGTCCAGCCAGCCGATGACTATCACTCCAGTTGGAAAACCGCACTCCAATTTGCAATTGCTTTAAATTCTTGAGAGCGGGGTCATCCGCTTTCGATGGCTTGTTTGGAACCGGCGCATTCGATTCTTTCCAGTACATCCATTTGACCGCACCGATTCCCGCCAGCAGGGTCAGCATGACACCGAGACCGATGAGCTGTCCCAGGGTGGCGTGCGCAGTCAGGCACTGGCATTGGGCCTCGATTTTATCGAGTATTCCTGCCGATGCCGTACCGGGTAACGTCAAACCCGCTATTAAAGCCGTGAGTCCCATGCTGTATTTATAATCGTGGTTCATGTGGTGGCCTTCTAAGGGTTTAATTCACTGTTAATCTAAATTAAGCAATTGCCATTCCAAAGCCGGAAATGCATGCCGGTTACGGCCACGCCCCTGCCGGGAGACTTCTGGTAACCCATGTTTTTTGAGTCTTTCTCCCAGGGGCCGGAAATTCGCATTTTTATTTGGGCGGGACGGGCGGACAAGATCCGGCAAGCCGGAAAAGACAAATTCTGTCACCCAATGACATTTTTGAGGGCTGAAAAATGGAAGCGATCAGGAGTATCCGGCGCTAAATGTCCACCACCGTCAAATCGTCCGCCAAAATGATGTTGCCGGCAAACTCCCGCCGGCAGACGTCCATCACCGAGGGGCCGTCGCACGGCGGGTAAAAATGGGAGAGCAGAAGCGTGCGGCATCCGGCCTCCCGGGCGATCTGTCCGCACAGTTTCGGGGTGAGGTGTTTTTCGACTTTCATGTCGTCGGGTGTGGAACATTCCAGAATGAGAAGGTCCGCGTCCCGCCCCAACTCCACGATCTCCGGGCAATAGTCGGTATCGCCGGAGAACACCACCGATTTTCCCTGGCCGTCGGTGAAACGGAATCCCCGGCTCATGTCAATATGCGCCACTTTGCAGGAGGTCACCGTCAATCCGTCGAAGGTGCGGGTTTCCACGTCCAGTTCGACGATTTCCACTTGATAGGACTCGGGCGTCAGCCAATGGTTGAACGCCTGCATCATCCGGTCGAAGTAATCGCCGAATCCCGGTCCCGCCACGATCGGCAGGTTGCGGGTGCGGGGATCGAGCGGATACTTGGTGGCAAACAGAAAGGGGATCAGATCGCACATATGGTCCGGGTGGTTGTGCGTGAGGAAAATCCGGTCGATGGCGTGATAGGTGATCCCCAGGCGCAACAGCTGATGGATAGTGCCGTAGCCGAAATCGATCAAAAACCGTTTGCCGTTCTCCTCCAAAAGGTAGCCGGCGGAGTTGCGCTTCAGGTCGGGGACCGCCGTGCCGGAGCCCAAAACCGTCAATTTCATAAAGATTTCCCCATTTTTAGCCGGATTAAAAAGAGATTGGTTTGGCCGTTGGCGATTAGTATAATAAGATGCATGTCCAAACCAAAATCTATTTCCTATGAAATTTCGAGATAAATTCAGGCGTTTAGGTATGCTTTCCCTGCTGCTGGCGGCGATGCTGGCGGTTCCCGGTTGGGCCGAGCCGGCGCGCTTTATGGCGGATTCCAATAGCACCGTCCTGGACACCCGCACCGGTTTGATGTGGCAGAAGACGGACTCCTACCACGATATGAAAAAAGGTATGAACTGGTACGAAGCCTTGGAATATGTAGACAGTAAGAATGCCCAGAAATTTGGCGGGTATGACGATTGGCGGCTGCCCACTCTGAACGAACTCCAGCAGATATGGGATCCCCAACGGCCGGTGGCCAGCAAGGACGGCGAGCCCATTGGCCTGCCACAGGTGTTTGCCTCCGGCGGCAGTTATTATCTGTGGACCGGCACCGAGCGCAACCTCAACAACGCCTGGTACTTCGGTTTGGGACAGCGCGAAGATTACTGGAACCTGAAAGATTTGGGTGACCTGGACCAAGGCGTTAAAATGGTCCGCAAAGCCCGGTAAAAGCCTCACGGGTTAACACAGGGAAACCCCTTTCTCTCCCACATGAGGTGTTGCATGAATAACAAAATACCACTCTCTTTCGGAGGCGGCCTCGCCGGTATTGGGGTGCTGGCGGTCTTCGGTTGGTTATGGAGCATCCCCGCCCCGGTGTTCTCCAACGGTATGGAGAAGCATACTCACGATCTCGAAAAACTCCCCGCCAAACCCGAAGGCATGATCGAATTTGGGAAAGAAGCGGCTCCCGGTTCCGAGTACCTGCAGGAAACCCCTGATTCCGGCATGAAGCACGACCCGCACGATATGGGGCACATGGATCATGGCGTGCCGGCCGACCCGTTCCTCAAGCGCGGCGAACATGACATGGGCAACCTGCAAAAACCCGCCACCTCGGCGCAGGCCCTGTTGAACCGCGGACGCAACATCTACCTGCACATGTGCGTCTTCTGCCACGGGCGCAACGGCAACGGCGGCGGCACCGCCACCGATTACCTGTACCCCTGGCCACGCGATTTTCGCAAAGGCATTTTTAAATTCCGTTCCACACCGACGGGAACGCTTCCCAAAGATGAGGATTTATACCGCACCATCATCCGCGGCGTGCCGGGAACCTCGATGCCGGCGTGGGGGCAAGCCCTGTCGCCACAAGACACCTGGGCACTGGTCAACCTGATCAAAAGTTTTTCCGACCGCTTCCGCAATGAAGCGCCGGGCGAGAGCCTGAAAATCACTCCGGTCCCATCTTCCGAGGCGTTGATCGCCAAAGGTAAAAAACTGTACGTTGAGCATAAATGCACCGAGTGCCACGGCGCCTCCGGTCGGGGGGACGGACGTCTCGCCGAATCGCTGATGGACGCCTGGAAGCACGCGGTGTTCGTGCATGACATCACCAATCCCAACTATTTCAAGGGCGGGCATGAGGCGAAGGACATTTTCCGGACGATTTCCACCGGGCTCGGCGGCACGCCGATGAGCTCCTACGTCCATCTCCCGGAAGAGGACCGCTGGGCGCTGGTGCATTTCATCCGGGCCAATTTCCGCACGGGGTTCCAGCAGGCGGAATTTGAAACCGATTTGCACTCCTACTATGTTCCCTACGAGCTGGATACCAACCCCGACAGCCCCGTCTGGAAAGACATCAAGTCCACCAACCTGATCCTGCGTCCGCTGTCGGCCCGGCGGGATGCCATTGGAGTCATCAACGTCACCTCTGTCAACAACGGCGTAGATTTGGCCATCCGTCTCAAATGGAAGGACCCGACGCATGACGGATTTGTGGAGGGCCGGATCGACGTGTACACCGACGGCGTGGCGGTGCAACTGGCGCTGGGTGACGTCACCCTGCACACCCACGGCCATAACGAGCCGTTCTTTGGCATGGGCAACCGTGGCAAGCCGGTCAACATCTGGCACTGGAAGGCCGGCCTGGAAGAAACCCTCGAAGCGTCGGAGGATTCCGAATACTCCACCGGCGGCGTTGATATGGACGCCCTCATCTTTGGCGGCGTTATGAACAACCCCGTCACCAAACTGGGCACCACGCAGTTAAATGCGGTGGAAGAACTCAACGCCGAAGGGTTCGGCACCATCACCCCGCAACCGATGGAGTACCAGAACGTGGAGGGCTCGGGCGTTTGGAAAGACGGTGAATGGACGGTGGTCTTCATGCGCAGTGTGGCGGTGTTCGGCAAATGGGACGCCGTCATGGACAAAAAAGGACCCTTGCTGGTCGCGTTCGCGGTGTGGGATGGCGCTAAGGAAGACCGCAATGGCCGCAAGGTAATCAGCGTCTGGCAGAGGCTCGATATCATCCATCCCACATCCACCGCCAAGGGGTGTTGATGCGCAGGCCCGGACTGGGGGCTTGGATCGCATTAACAGCCGTCCTGTGGGCGGCGGGACCGGATCGGGTCACTGCTGAACCCGCCATCGGGGTGGGTGAGCTGGATTGGCTGATCTCCCAGCATTTGCCGAAAAAGGATCCCCGTTTAACCGGCGAAATATTGAAAAACGTAGTGGTTGAGCATTCGGTCGGCGGAACCGGCACCACCACGTTTCTTATTCCCGGGTTTGAGAATTACGATTGCGGCAAATGCCACCAGCCGGAACAACTGATCCAAAAGGCGTCGGTGCGTATGAAGCGCGTGCTGGGACTCCTTAAAAAAACTCTTCCCGAAATCAACAAGGTTCCCCTGCGCCAGTACATCATCCAGCCGTACTCCGACGCGCTCCTGCAACCCGGCCAACTGGCGCACGCCACGTTCGACACCATCCGCATCTCGCCCGGCAGTATCCTGATCGACACCAAAGCCTACGGCGAGGCGACCCACCTGCATGAAACCCTGCACCTGACGCAAACGTTTCTGGGACACGTCAACGAACTGGAAGCGTACGGCCTCAACATCCGGTCCGATCCGCGCTTTCTGATCCTCAACTTTCCCTATTTCGCGAAGGTGTTGGAGGCGTTTTTCATTCCGGATATGGACCGCATCCTGAACGCGTATTTTAAGAGGGGCATCCGGGAGAAATCGAACGTGCCGCGCGAGGTCCAGTGGTTTCTGGAGGAGTTTGATGAAGAATCCTTGCAACGCCTGTCGCAGGCCATCACCCAAATGGAGCCGCTCCTGAAAGAAGTCAGCCGCCTGAACCGCAAATATCCTCTGCAGTCCGCTTACTGGAGCGACCGCACCGGCGTGCGTTCCCTTCTGTTGGAATTGGCCGCGGTGAAGCACCTGCCCCTGCCGGAGCTGACGGTGAGTGACCAAGCGAAGGAATGGGCATTTGGTGTGTTTGATCTGCAATTTGATAAAGACGACAACACCCGCCTCGGATACATCATCGACCGCCGCAATGAAGCGTTGATGCATTTGCAGTTCGGCAAGGGACCCAAAGACCCGGCCCAGCGGCTCGCCCTGTACTTTCATTATCTGAAGAAACGGTTTGTCGATGATCACGGAGAGGTCTGCCTCACCGTTTCCAATAAACAGGCTCTGGCGGATTACGTGAGGCAGAAGGTGAAGGGCATCGTCACTATGATCCAGCGCCCCGGCTTTACCCCGGTGGAGAAAGAAGCCGCCCGCAACTGGATCGCATCCATAAAAAAAGAACTCTCCGCTTGGGAGTAAGCGGAGAGTTCATGAATATTTTTATGGTTTTTTAAAGTGGCTCGGTCCATCAAGCGTTTTTTAATCACCCCACCAATAGGGCAACACCATTCCTTCCTGGTGAAAACGCTTAAATGTTGACGAGGCGTTCGGGTGGGGTGACTGGTGCCGGACCCTTGACGTGGTCCGCCAGGGTTTCCGCCTGGACCTTGTCCTGCAGTTTCATCAGGCCGTCGATCACCATTTCCGGGCGCGGCGGGCATCCGGGTATATAGACGTCGACCGGAATCAAGGTGTCGATGCCCATGACCGTGGCGTAATTGTCGTAGAACCCGCCGGAGACCGTACACACGCCGTAGGCCACCACCCATTTTGGCTCGGTCATCTGGTTGTATACTTTGACCAGGATCGGCGCCTGCTTGTGGCTGATCGTCCCCACCACCATCAACAGATCCGCCTGCCGGGGCGAAAAGCGCGGAAACGCCGCGCCGAACCGGTCGAGATCGTACCGCGGGCCGGCGGCGGACATGAACTCCATCCCGCAGCAGGCGGTGATGAAGGGGTATATAAAGAAGGAATATTTTCTAGCCCAGTTGACCGCCTGGGTAATTTGGGTCACGATAACGTTGTTGCCGAGGCTCACTTCCAGCTCGGACTGGATTAAATCTGGCATGTGAAAAAACTCCTCAATGACGGATCGTTTCGGGTTAACTCGATGCCGCTATCATAGCAGAGAATGGCCGGGAAAACCAAGAATTAGGGCCCCCGGCCCCGCTATTTTGAGGATTTCCACCTGGCCCAACCGGGGTTTTCCTTGAGCTTGGGGGTGGTTGAGGGTATGATCGGGGTTCAAAGAAAACAGACTGAGCCCGGCCTGCGGTTGACCGCAAAAACAGGGGCGGGGCGCATGATAGGTATATGGAGGAAATGGTTTTATTATGGATATGTCACAAAATAAAGAAGCCATGGGCCAGAACCGGGGATTCGAGGAGACGTTGGCCCTAGTCAAGACCGACCTCAGCAAGGACGGCAAAACCCTCGATCTGACGGCGGCGTATCTCAAAGAATACGGCGCCAAAGACATCGCCAACATGGATTTTCTGGAGAACTTGCAAACTCTTGAGTTGGGCACCAACCTCATGGGGCCCAAAGGCGCTAAACATATTGCCCGGTCGAAATGCCTGATCAATCTCAAATCGCTCAACCTGTTTTACAACAACATCGGCAACGAGGGCGTGCAGTACCTCGCGGTGTCGGACAATCTGCTGAGCCTGAGCAGTCTCACGCTGTCCGACAACAGCATCA
Organism: Nitrospina sp.; assembly: GCA_004357365.1. Lineage (GTDB taxonomy): Bacteria > Nitrospinota > Nitrospinia > Nitrospinales > Nitrospinaceae > SZUA-226. The sequence continues at coordinate 3,008 of SMVT01000103.1, read as the reverse complement.
CCGACGAAGGCGCCAAATACTTCGCCAAGTATTTGCCGCTGTTCACCCACTTGGTGCGGCTGGACATGCGTCTCAACAAGATCAAGGACGAAGGTAAAAACGCCCTGCGCGAAGCCGCCAAGATGGTGGAGCTGAAGCAACTCCTGCTCGACAAAGTCGAAGGCTTCCAGGTCAAAACCAGCGGCCACCTTTAAATCCAAAAAGCGGAGCAGGGAACAGGGGGAAGGGGAACTTCCATGCTCCTTACCGGTTGCAAGGATGGTTCATTACCCCCGGCGGCTCGCCGGACAGGCCATGCCCGGAAAGAATTATGCCTGCGGCGGCAAGCCTCCCAGCATTGCGCTGGGCCCAATAAAATCTTTCCTTCTTTTCCTCATTTAGCTGGTTGCTCGATTCATCGAGCGCTTTTAACATCGCCCCATTAATGGGGCAACGGCACTTTCATTTCTCCACGTTCTCTGCGGTCCTAAATCCCCCCGGCCCCTTCAAAAAGGGGGAGCTTTTTTTCCTGTAATCCTGTCTGAATTTTTTTATACAACGGTGAGGGGAACCTGCTCGGGGTCGAACAGGGGGGTGATGTCGGTGAAGTGGATGCCGGCGAGGCCGAGGGTGGTCGGCAGTTGCGTCCCGTTATAAACGAGGTTCCACAGTCCGTTGCCCAGCTCGCTCAGGTTATCGATCGTCTGGGCCAGCTTATCTGCTCGAACCACGCGAAACAGATCCAGCCCCGTCACCGCCCATTTGATATTGATCTCCAGGCACCGGTGATAAAACGCCAGCTCCAACTGCACCGCATTGAGGTGCTTGCGTAACGGATGCACCCGGCGCGCGTCGGGGAACAGCGCTTCGAAATCCTTTTCGATCGACCGCGCTTGCCATCCGGTCAGCAGGAAGCCCACGCCGCGCCAGTCGAGTCCTCTCAAACCTTGCAGGTGATTGGTCACCCGGCCCACCAGGTCGCCGGTCATCGCAGACGCCAGCGGCAGTTGGGAATATTCCCTGTTCTTGAGATCGTTGAGGCCCGACAGGTCTTTGTGGATTTCCCTGAGACAGGTGTTGAGGTTGGAGATGGTCACCGGGTCCTCCGGCTTGCGGCTGTCTGTGAGGGAATGCCGAACCACGTCGAGGTTGCGGTCCGACTCCTCGCTGGTGTTGATCTCCGGCAGATCCAGCAGGCTGTGAAACGCCGCCGGTTGAAGGGCGGCGTCGATACCGGTCTGGTCGATCAGCCATTGCCGGAACTTGCGCACGCGCTGGACTTCGCGCAGGGTTTCGACCAAAAGCTCCAGCGGTTCGCCGGACTGCTGGAACGGCTCGAGGTCGGTGCCCTCGCTCAAAATTTTTTTGAGAATGCGTTTGGGATCGCGCATGCCAACGGTTTTTGAGAGGCGCCGGGCGCCCCGGTTGTGAACATTATGATCGGGTTGGCAACAATTATATACTACCTCGTTCGATGAGGACGGACAACTCCGGGGAAATGTTCTTCTGGAGGATGCTTTGGACGGCCATCAGGGTGCCGGACTCGGCTTTCGAACAACTGCCGCAGGCGCCCTGGTAGCGGACCCGGACGATATTGTTCTTCAAGTCTTCGACCACCAAACCGCCGCCGTCCGCCGCCAACAGGGGCCGGATATTTTCATCCATGTAGGCGTCGATGACATCCGCCTTGACGGCGTCGCTGAAGCTGTCGAAGTCTTTTAGATCGATTTCGTCGAGGATGGATTTCTTCTTTTCGCTCGCTTCCTCTGCATTGTCGTAGTAGACCAGCGACTCCTCGATGGTCTGGATGATCGGGTCGATCAACAGTTCCCATTCCTCGGCCGAGGCGAGAGTGACCGACACGAACCGGTCCTGAATCAAGAGGGCGGTGACCACGCCGAAGCTGAACATCGTCTCGGCGAACGGATCGCCTTCCGCTTCGATGTCATCGTTGTATGCCTTCACGCCGTGGGCGATAACCCGGCTGTTGAGGTTGAATTTGAACGCCGCCGGATTCGGGGTCGGCTCCGTGGCCACGACCATGAATTTACGAGTTTGAGTTTCCATCAATTTTCCTTGGGGGTAGAGATTATGAGCCACCTGTTCCGGGAGGCTCCGTGGGGGGGAGGCCCGGGTTTGAAGCGTTTCCGTGTTTAGATGCCGGGGGCGGCGAAAGGGATTCAAACCCGCCTGCGTTGGGGGTGGCGGGGATTGGATTTTACCGGAAAACCTGTTACATTTCCGAAGGCAGGCCAGCAACGCTAGCCCTAACCGGGAAACACCTGAAGAAACAAAAAGCTCCTCTCCCCTCAGGGGGGAGAGGATTAAGGTGAGGGGTGGAATTATCCATAACCTCCCCTTTATCCCCTCCTTGGTAAGGAGGGGAGTATTGTTGTTATCCTGAACCTGTCGAAGGGTGGCTTGGTTATCCAAAGATTTCCTCAAGACATTGGGGCCCGATTGCTGGTGATTCAAAGCGAGGGTGGCGGAATTGGTAGACGCCCAGGACTTAAAATCCTGTGAGGGAAACCTCGTGCGGGTTCGATTCCCGCCCCTCGCACCAAATACATTAAGGAGTTAGAGCCTCCCGGCTTCAACCCTTTTTATTTTGACCCTGCCTTGTGTGTAATCTGTGTGTAATTGTGCCAGGAAAAATGGCTTATAGAGCCTTGTACCTTTCCTCCAATTTGTCCATTGCCGTTTGAATGTGTTCCCCGTTTTGATGGCAATACCTTTCCACCATGATTAAGGTTTTATGGCCGGAAATGCGCTTCACCGTGGGCAGGTCTACCCCCGCTTGGACCAAATGAGTAATAGTCGTATGCCTCAAAGTATGAGGAGTGATCTGCTTTGGGTCCAGCTCCGCATTTTTCGTTACACGCTCAAAGGGTTCCCTGATGTTGACGTAAAAGTTTTTCGGATGAATGGGAGAAGGAAACAGCCATTTCCGCCGGCCCGCTGACCGCCAAAGACAAGGACGACCTGGTGTTCGGCCTTAACCAAGGGGTGGATTTTGTGGCGTTGTCCTT
>SMVT01000102.1 GCA_004357365.1 Nitrospina sp. | reverse complement strand
GCGCGTCCGTGAGTTGATCTGGATTGGTTTGGGATTACTGCTTTGGTGGGGCAAAGCTTTCGGGGTTCAAAAGGAAACCGGGAACCCCTGAAAATTTTTTCTGGGAAATGAGAACCTTCAGTTACAGGACATCACGGCGCACGCCGCGGTCCCCCCGTCCCCACGGGTTGCGCTTCAAGGAATCGGTGAACACGTCGTTCTGCTGAACCAGGCCGTCGTGCGGAGTGCGAATGGTTCCAATACGCTTTTCCTTTAACTCGTTGATAGCGTCTTCGATCATCTTTTCTTCCTCGCTCTTGGGAGTTTCCTTGGGCTTGGGCTTGCCCTGAGGGGCCTGGGCTTGAGCGGTCTGGGTTGGCGCCGCGGGTTTCGAAGAGCCGGAAGCCGGGGTGGCGGTTGACTCACTCGGAGGTGCGGTGGACGGATGGGACCCTGCCAACTGGGCGGTGACTTCCTCTTCGGTCGAGGCCGGGGCGTCTTCCGCATTGAGATCGGCATCAGGTGCGGCGTCTCCGCCTTCCACCTGGGCTGTCTGGTCTCCCGACGCCTCTTCGGCTTCTTTCATGGACGTTTTGAAATTTTTGATACTGCGGCCGAAGGCGCTCCCGATTTCCGGAAGTTTGCCCGCGCCGAAGATGATCATGATAATGACCAATATGACCATCAATTCTGGAAAGCCGATGCCCATCATAACGTCTGTCTCCGTTTGGTGTTAAAACCCTGCCCTTCAGGAATGCGAATTATTATAGCACAACCGTACCGTCCCACCGGGAAAACCCGGCCGGACCTAAGGCGATTCAAATATTATGTTTATTTACATTTAGTTACAATCAAAACCCTACGGTTTTGAGTGAACTCAATAATAAAAAAAACGGGAAGCCGGCTCCCCCCGGCTTCCCATCGCTGACTGTACCGAGTAGTCCGTTAAGTTCCGAGATGGCCGTTCAAAATCGGCGAATTGAGGATCGCCTTGTTGCCGCCGGCGTGTTTTTTGGCCGCTTTGAAATGCATGGTGGCCTCGCCGTGCCGTCCCAGTTTGTCCAGGCAAATCGCTTCATTGAAATGGGTTTGAGCGATGGATGAATCCGCCTTGGACGCCGCCTGGAAATGTTTCAACGCGACATCGTAATGTCCCTGGCCCCAGTGATCGATCCCTTCTTTATTGTGTTTCACCGCCCCAGCGTTGGAATCCCCGGGTAACGACATGGGGCCTTCCCCCGCGAAGGACGAAACCGGCAGCCCGAGCAAACCAAAAACCACCAAAACCAGCATTAACTTTTTCATTAAGGTTTTCCTCCCAAAAGGGTTAAAGAAGTCATTAGGATAGCTGAATCTATCACTTTCCATGTTCAAAAAAAACAAATTTCTTAAACTGCCGAGGCCGTTCGAAGTCCATGGAAAAACCCGAATTGCGCCACCCTGCGAACAAGATTTCCTTTAGCGTGCGAATTTCCAACAGAATGGCCTCATCTTCCCTCATCAAACAATTAGAGTCAATAAATTTATAGGGTCAAGGGCTTGAACCTACGAAGGAAATTCAATAAACTGTAGGGCACTGGTTGAATGTCGCATCAACTCCGGAAATCCCCAATCCATGGAAATCGAAGAGTTAGTCAAAAAAAACCTGGTCAACGGCGATACCCTGGACCTTGAAAAATCCCAGATCGGTGATGAGGGCGCCCGGGCGCTGGCTCAAATGGAAATTCTGGCGCAAGTCAGCCGTCTGGAGCTGGGTGATAACGAAATAGGAGATGACGGAGTGGCCGCCCTGATGGCCAGTCCCCACATCCGCAATGTCAAAATTCTGAATCTGAAATCCAACCAGATCTCCGGGCCGGGAGCGCAGGCCATCGCCAACTCGCCCCACTTGAGCAACCTCGAACAGTTGATCCTGAAGTTCAATAAAATCGGTGAGGAAGGCGCACGGCACCTGGCGGCGTCCGAGAATTTTCCCAAACTGCACACCCTGGACCTGTTTCGCAACCACATGGGTGACGAGGGCGTGGCCGCCATCAAGAAATCCCGATATTTCAAAAACCTCAGCCGGGTGCGCCTGGATTGAATGACGTTGGCCCACGCACGGCATGGACTGATTTGTAAAATGAATCTGACCCTGGAATTTCCCCGAAGCCCCAAGGAACAAATGGCAGGCCTGGTTCATCTTCCGAGAATGGCGGACAAGGCCCGCGCCGCCCGGGACAACACGTTAGGAGAATACATCTATCCCTGTCCCCTGGATGAGATCATGCTGAAGTTTATGGGTGTGGATTCGGATACCTTCCAACACCGGGCCGGCGACGACATGGAAGAAGCTTTGGCCGCCTGGGTGGCCACTCAATGCCGCCACCGCTCCCAGGAGGAGATAATTGCGGTGAACGAGACCCTTCTGAACCGCCAGCCGGACAATCCGGAGAAGTGGAAAAAGTTTTACGAAATCCGGGACCGGTTGGACCCCACCCGGAAAGAGATCACCACCTGGGTGGATTTGATCGATCTGGAAGAAGGACGAAGCTGAACCGCTGACACTCGCCGGCCTCTAAACGTATTGCTAAAAGAGTTATGAAAAATATCCTGAGAAACCAAAAAATAAACAGAGACCCCAACCGGGAAAACGCGCCCCGGACCTGGAAGACTGTTTTGTGGAAAATCACGCTTTGGGGTTTTCTGACGGGCCTGGTCCTGGGTTTCACGGGAGCCGGCATTCTGTATTTCAAATACTCCGACGGCTTGCCGGATGTCCGCGCCTTAAAGAATTATCAACCCAACATCATCACCAAATTGTATTCCGATCAGGATGAGCTGATCGCCGAGTTTTTTATCGAAAAGCGCATCCTGGTGCCGTTCGATGAAATCCCCCTGCGCTTGAAACAGGCCACCCTGGCGGTGGAAGATTCGGGTTTTTATTATCATCTGGGAATCGATCCGAAGGCCATCATCCGCGCCTCCATTGCCAACTTAAGAGCGGGACATGTGGTGGAAGGCGCCAGCACGATCACCCAGCAGTTGACCAAAACCCTCTATCTCTCCCCGCAAAAGAAAATTGAGCGAAAAATCCGGGAAGCCATTCTGGCGATTCGCATCGAATTGATTTTCACCAAGGATGAAATTTTCGAGATGTACCTCAATCAAATTTATTACGGTCACGGCGGTTACGGGGTGGGTGCGGCGGCCCGTACTTATTTCGGAAAAGAACTGAAGGACTTGACGATCGCCGAATGCGCCATGATCGCCGCCTTGCCCAAGGCGCCCACGCATTATTCGCCCTACAACAATCTCGATAAAGCGCTCAAGCGGCGGGATCACGCCCTGCGCCGTATGCTCCACGACGGGTTTATCACCGAAGAAGAATACGAGGCGGCGGGGGCGGAACCGCTCGAGCTGGGAGGCGTCAAGGGCATGCTCAACAAGGCACCCTACTTCGTGGAACATATCCGGAGGTTCATTCAGAAAAATTACGGGAGCCAGAAGCTATACCGGGACGGGATGAAAATTTACACCACCCTGAGCCTGGAAAATCAGATCACCGCCGAACGGGTGGTGAAGATGGGTCTCCGCCGGGCGGACAAACGGTATGGGTACCGCGGACCGTTGGGCAATATCGACCCCGATCAAGGCCTTGAAGTTCTGAATGCTCTGCTGATGGAACTCAACAAACGGCCGACGGATCGCCACCCAAAGACCGGGGAGCCGGGTAAGACGGCAGTCGATGCCCATAGCGCCACGGCCGATCCCAACCCGTCGGCGATGGAAACCGTTGAGGCGGCCACAGACCCCGTCGAACTTGTTCCACCGGTGCTTTTTAAGGAAGGGGATCTGGTCAAGGGCGTCGTCATTCGAATCAAAGATGAAGAGGTCGCCGTCTATCTGGGCGGCGCCCAAGGCACGATCCGTCTCGAACAGATGGACTGGGCCCGCCAACCCAACCCCAAGCTGGATGGGAAATACCACCAGATCACCCATCCCCGTCAGGCGCTCTCCAAGGGGGATATTATCGAGGTCAAGGTGCTGTCGGCTCTGGATGGCGGCGGCTGGGACCTGGCGCTCGAGCAGGAGCCCGAAGCGGAAGCGGGCCTGATCAGCCTGGAACCCAGCACCGGGTACATCAAAGCCATGGTAGGCGGTTATGATTTCACCAAGAGCCAGTTCAACCGCGCCACCCAGGCGGTGCGCCAGCCAGGTTCGGCGTTCAAGCCCATCATCTACGCGACCGCGATTCAGGACGGCTATACGCCTGCCAGCATCATTATCGATTCGCCGGTCATCTTCAGGGAAAAGGAAGATACGTTTGACAAATGGAAGCCGGTCAACTTTGAAAAGAAATTTTACGGTCCCACGTCCGTCCGAACGGCGCTGACCCATTCCCGCAATGTGGTCACCATCAAACTCCTGCAAAACACCGGCGTGCCCAAAGCCATCCAAATGGCCCGCCGGCTGGGAATCACCACCGATCTGGCCAACAACCTGTCCATTGCGCTGGGTTCCTCCGGAGTGACGTTATACGAACTGGTTTCGGCCTACTCCATTTTCGCCAATCAGGGGGTGCGTATCCCGCCGGTCTCCATCCGCATTATCAAGGACCGCAATGATGAAGTTCTTTACGCCTATGAACCCATGGGCGAAGCCGTTATTTCGCCGGGGGTCGCGTATGTGATCACCAACATGATGGAGAGCGTGGTCCGGTATGGCACCGCGCACGTCATCACCGAAACCCTGCACCGTCCCATCGCCGGGAAAACCGGCACCACCAACGACTATAACGATGCCTGGTTCATCGGATTTTCCCCCGAACTGGTCACCGGCGTCTGGGTGGGAAAAGATCGGGACGAATCGCTGGGGATCAATGAAACCGGGACGCGCACCGCGATACCGATCTGGACAATGTTTATGGAGAACGCATTGAGAAACCTGCCGGTCAAGAGCTTTCCGATACCCAATGACGTGACCTTTGTTAAAATCAATCCGGAAACCGGGCAGGAAACCGACTTTGACGATCCGAAGGGACGGTTTGAAGTCTTTCTGAACGAAAATCTGCCTGACAGCAGTCTGGTGGATGTCCGCCCTCTGGAAGAAAATATCTTTTAGAGATTTCTATTCTTCGTCCGGTGCCGGTGGGGTCTCGGCGGATTCCAGAACCTGCTCCACAATTTCTCCCTCCTTCACCGTCAACTTGACCAGCGTTTTATTGGAATCGCCGGAAGGCAGGATGGTGGTGTCCCCGGAGACACCGGGAAAATCCTTTAGGGAACGCAACCCGTTCAAAACATCGAGGCGATTGAACGCCCCTTCCCGGATCAGTTTCACGAAGATATTCGCGACATCGTAGGATTGAGCCGAATGAATGGTGGGATTCTGCCCGAAGGTGGAAAGAAACATATCGACAAACTTCACGGTGCGTTCATTTTCAGAGTTAACATAAAACCCGTCCACGAACAAAACCGTTTTGAGAAAATTGCGGGCGCTTTCCACCAGCTCGCGGGAGTTCCAGCCGTTGCCCCCCATCAACAGAATCTCCTCAATATTATAAAAGGCCAATTGGGGAACGATGAGACGGACTTTGTCGTAATACCCGGGGATAAAAATGGCATCGTAATTCAATTCCAAGGCGACCTTCAGGGCTTCCACCTTATCGTCGGCATACAGCCCGCCTTCCACCAGCGGCCGGGACTTATTCCCCTTGTCATTCAACGGCGGGGGCTGGGTGCCCCGTTTGATATGCCGCTGGATACGGGCTTTCAGGCGGTCGTCGGCGATTCCTCCGATTTGTAAAATCTGCTTTTTAAAATCCGTCTGCTTCCGGTCATAAGGAATCGATTCGACGATATGCCCGCCGGAGGACCGGATTTCCTCCTCGAACACCTGCCGCATGGTTTCCCCGTAAGGTTCGGTGGGATAGATCACCACAAACCGGTACAGGTTCAACTCGTTGATGGCATGCCGCGCCAGAAAGCGGGCTTGCAGTTCTTTGGTGAGGGCGTTTCTGAAAATGTAGGGACTTTTTTCGGCCAATCCGTGGGTCGAGGCGGTGGGGGTGAACACCGGCAGTTGGTATTTCTCCAGAATGGGAATCACCGCCTTCACTTCCTCGGTCAGTACGGGTCCGATGATTCCAATGACATTCGGGTCCTGTGCCAATTCCTCCACCACCTGAACCACCTCCCGGCCCAAGCCGGAATCCTTGATCACCATTTCCAGCCGGCTTTTATCCCGGGTGGCCAGTTGATTGATCGCAAGCTGAATGCCCTGCAACACCCGCTGGCCGACCAGCGCCCGTTTGCCGGACAAGGGCAGGACCACACCGACGCGCATCGCCCGGGTCGCATCGGTTTTCAGACGGAGGAGCAACTTTTCATAATGCTCCCTCATATCATGGTCCGGGAAACGAAAAATGAACTCTTCCAGGCTGGTTTGATAATTTCCCAGATCGCGTTCGACACGGTAATTCAAAATCAACCGCTGTAATATCAAATCCGCCGGAAAGCGGGACCCCAGGGTCCCGGCCAGGGAGACCAGTTGCTTTTTGGTCAGCTTCTCTTTAACGATGGTTTCGATGTAACGGATGGCTTCCTGTTTGATTTCCGGGAACGGACTTATATCGATGATCTGCCTGAATTTTTTAAACGCTTTTTCGAGTTCCAGCCGCTGGTCGTCGATGTAACCGAGGTAAACAAACGCCTGCCACTTTTGCATCGGATCGGGATTGACCTGAACCGCCTGCCGGAACAGTTTTTCGGCTTCCGGGTATCGCTTCAATTCGAAGTAGCACCGGCCCATATCCAGTTGGACGCGATACACCAGCGTGGAATCGGAAAAATTTTCCAGAAAATACTGGTAGTTCCTCAGTGCGGAGAGGTAGGATTTATTCTTGATATCCATCTGCCCCAGCCGCATAACGGCCTTGGCTGCACGGAGGTCGAGGGAAAAGGCCCTTAGAAAATCCTCATAGGCGGCGCGGGCCGGCATCAGCTGGTTTTCGTGAAACAGGGTTTCAGCCTTGGCAAACAGGGTGTCGGCACCGCGGCGGGATTCAAAATCCTGGCTCAGCACGGAAGTTCCCGCAACGAGCCACCCGGAGAGTATGGCCGAAAAGAAACAAATCCAATAGATAAGAGTTCGCAGGGTCCAGGGCCGTGGGGATCGGCTCATTCATTACCCTCGGTTTTGGCATTGATGTTGTGCTTTTTGACCCGGTAGCGCATGGAGCGAAAACTCAGGTTCAGGAGTTTGGCGGCCTTGTTGATCATGCCGTCGGTTTTACTCAAAGCGCCCAGGAGCATGCTCTTTTCGATGTTGTCCAACGTCTGCTCCAGATCGACCGGCCCCTCGCCCTCAATGGCGGGGATGAGATTGTCCGCAGGCGAAGGCGCCTTAAAAATTTCTTCCGGCAAACTGGAGACGCGGATCAAACCGCCCGGTCCCAGCACCACCGCCCGTTCGATGGTATTTTCCAATTCACGGATATTGCCGGGCCACTCATAATTCTCCATGCACTTCAGCGCATCGGGTTCGATACCCTGAATTTTATCTTCTTTGTCATGCTGTTCGTTGTACTTGTTGATGAAGTGCTGGACCAAAAGCGGAATGTCCTCTTTGCGTTTGCGCAGAGGCGGTATTTCGATGGAAATGACTTTCAGGCGGTAGTACAAATCCTCCCGGAAGACTTTCTGTTTGACTCCCTCGGCCAAGTCCCGGTTGGTGGCGGCAAGGATGCGTAAATCCACCTTGATCGGCTTGGTGCCTCCGACCCGGGTTAATTCTCTCTCCTGCAAAACCCGCAGGAGTTTCACCTGGGTCGAATGCGGTGCTTCGTACACTTCATCCAGAAAAAACGTCCCCTTGTGGGCGGCTTCCATCAGCCCGATCTTGGTGGAATCGGCACTGGTGAAGGCGCCCTTTTCATGGCCGAACAGTTCGCTCTCCAGCAGATTTTCCGGCAAGGCCCCGCAATTGATCGAAATGAACGGGTAGTTCTTCCGGGAACTGTTGTAGTGAAGCGCCTTGGCGACCAACTCCTTGCCGGTGCCGCTTTCGCCGCCGATCAGGACCGTGGCGTTGCTGTTGCTGACCTTCTCGATATACTCGAACACCTTTTTCATGCCCGCGTTTTGGCCGATGATGTTGCCAAACTGGTATTTGTCCTTGAGAGCGAATTTGAG
>SMVT01000101.1 GCA_004357365.1 Nitrospina sp. | reverse complement strand
TAAGGCCCTATTCAAATAACGGTATGCAGATCGACAGCAACCTGAACAAACTGGTGTTCTCCCTGCGCCACCTGTGCCAAACCGCCCAGGGCGTGCCGCAGAATCCGCTGGCGCTCAAGGTCAACGCATTGATCGCCCGCATGGGAAAAGACCAAACACGCGAGCATTTCATCGAAGTGGTCGGCGAAGCGCCGGAGGACGTCGATCTGTGGCTGAAGCACGCCGAATTTTCGCGTAAAAACGCGACTCGCAAAGTGCCTTATGCGGAAATCCAGGCATTGATTCTGAAAACCCAGCCGTTGATCGATCTGTATAAAAATCTGCTCGACCGCAAAATGGAAGAATCCAACAAGGATACGTTTCTATCCGACAGCGTGACCCTGCTCACCGTCATCAAAGAACGTCTGGCCGCCGAGCCGCGCGTGGTCATGGCCATGCAGGAAGACACCCAACCGCCCCTCCCCACCCGCTGGGAAATGTAAAAGAGTTACCGGCTATTGCAGAAAAACCTTATCCCAACGCTGGATAAAAAAAAAGTCCTCCCCTTACTAGAGGGGACCTTTGCATAACTCCAAGATTCAAAATGAGGGGACCGGCGAAGCGCCAGAGCAAATTTCTCCCCCTTGTAAAACTTGTCCTGAGCTTGTCGAAGGAGGGGCCTGGGCGGAGGCGGAGTACCTCCGCAGGCCAGCTTGACGCTGGACCCAAATTCTAAATTGCGCTCCCAGGGATTCCTTATAGCCGTTGCCGCTCAGCCAGTGCCCCTCCGGGCATGGCCCGGCCTGGGTGACGCGGGTCAATTCAAATGAGCGACGGAGGGGCGGCGGGTGGCGGTCGTTTTGCGGGACCTGGCGGTTTTTTTCGCGGCGGTTTTCTTTTTCTTGAGGCTGAATTTTTTATCGAAGCTGTGCTCGATCACTTTATCCATCGAATCGACGGGAATGAATTTGATTTTCTTGCGGACGTTTTCCGGAATTTCGGCCACGTCTTTTTCGTTGTCCTTCGGGATGATGATGGTTTTGATCTTCACGCGGTGCGCCGCCAACGCTTTCTCCTTTAGCCCGCCGATAGGCAGAACCTTGCCGGTCAACGTCACTTCACCCGTCATGGTAATGTCCTTGCGCACCGGCTGGCCGGTCAGCGCCGAGATGATTGCCACGGCGATGGTGATGCCCGCCGACGGCCCGTCTTTCGGGATCGCGCCTTCCGGGATGTGCACGTGCACATCCATTTTCTGATAAAAGTTTTTGGGCAGGCCCAGCTCCGCCGACCGCTTTCGCACATAGCTCAGCGCGGCCTGCGCCGACTCCTTCATGACGTCGCCCAGCTGGCCGGTGAGCGACACCTTGCCGGTGCCGGGGGTGGTGATGACTTCGATGTTGAGCAGTTCGCCGCCGAACTCCGTCCACGCCAGCCCGGTAGCGACCCCCACTTCCGATTCTTTCCGCTCCACGTCTTTCGAAAATTTTGGGACGCCCAGATACTTGTTCAGTCCCGCGGGTTTCAGGTCGATGAACGTTTTTTTGCCTTGGGTCACCACCTGCGTCGCGGTTTTACGGCAGAGGGTTCCGATCTCGCGTTCGAGACTGCGCACGCCCGCCTCCCGCGTGTATTCCTGGATGATCATCTGAAGAATGGTTTTGCCGATCTTCAGATTGCGGGTGGTGAGGCCGTGTTCCTTCAGTTTTTTGGGCACCAGAAATTTAGTCGCGATGGACAGCTTTTCTTCCTCGGTGTAACCGGGCAGGCGGATGATCTCCATGCGATCGTGTAACGGCTGCGGGATGGTGTGCAGGACATTGGCGGTGCAGATGAACAGCACCTGCGACAGATCGTAGTCGACTTCCAGAAAATGGTCGTTGAAGTTGCAGTTCTGCTCCGAGTCGAGCACCTCCAGCAGGGCGGATGAAGGATCGCCGCGGAAGTCCATGCTCATCTTGTCAACCTCGTCGAGCAGAAATACGGGATTGATGGAGCCGGCTTTTTTCATGCCCTGGATGATTTTCCCGGGCAGGGCGCCGATGTAGGTGCGCCGGTGACCCCGAATTTCCGCCTCGTCGCGCACGCCCCCCAGGGAGATGCGCACGAACTTGCGACCCGTGGCGCGCGCGATGGATTTGCCCAGCGAGGTTTTGCCGACGCCCGGCGGGCCTACCAGACACAAAATAGGTCCCTTCATGTTCTTGACCAGTTTCATGACGGCGAGGTGTTCAACGATGCGCTCTTTGACTTTTTCGAGGCCGTAATGGTCGTCATCCAGAATTTTTTGCGCATTTTTGATATCGATCTTGTCCGCGCCGGGTCCTTTTTTCCACGGAAGGTCGACCAGCCAGTCGATGTAATTGCGCACTACGGTGGCTTCGGCGGACATGGGTTGCATGGCTTCCAGCCGCTTCAGTTCCTTGTTCGCCTTTTCGTTGACCTCTTTCGGCATTTTGGCTTTTTTGATTTGCTGCGTCAGCTCGTCGAGGTCGGACTTGAATTCATCGCGCTTGCCCAGTTCCTTCTGAATGGCCTTCATCTGCTCGTTGAGATAAAATTCTTTCTGGCTGCGCTCCATCTGCTTGCGTACGCGGCCGTGCACCCGTTTCTCGATCTTGAGGATCTCCATTTCCGACTTGAGGGTGGAGAGGAGTTTGTTCAACCGGTCTTCGGGACTGAAGGTGTCGAGCAGACTCTGCTTCTCGCCGGTCTGAAACACCATGTAGGAAGCGATGGTGTCGGCAAACCGGTGCGGCTCGGTGATGTTGGAGATGGCCGTGATGGATTCCAGCGGTATCTTCTGGTTGAGTTTGGCGTACTGCTCGAACTGGCCCTCGATACTGCGCATCAGGGCCTTGAGCTCCGGCGTCACCTGCATGTTTTCCTCGATGCGGGCGACTTCCACTTCATAGTAATCGGGATTATCTTCGAACCCGATGATGCGTCCCCTCTGCATACCTTCCACCAGCACCTTCATGGTGCCGTCGGTGAGTTTCAGGATTTGCAGAATATTGGCGAAGGTCCCGGTTTCATAAATGTCGCCGGGTTTGGGATCGTTGGTGTTCGCGTGGCGCTGGGCGGCGAGGAAAATATTTTTTTGTTCCGTCATGGCTTTTTCCAGCGCGCGGACGGACTTCTCCCGTCCGACAAACAGGGGAATGACCATGAAGGGGAAGACCACGATATCCCGCAACGGGACCAGGGGAAGCACCAGCCGTTCTGCGCTCATAATCAGCTCGCCTGTTTCTGCTTCGCGTACACCAGGAACGGTTGCTCTCTCTTGCTGATGACTTCTTCGCTGATGATAACCTCCTCGATATCTTGACTTGAGGGCAGATCGTACATGATATCCAGCATGATGTCTTCGAGGATGGACCGCAGGCCGCGCGCGCCGGTTTTGCGCTTGTAGGCCTTTTCGGCGATGGCGCTGATGGCGCCGTCGGAGAACTTCAATTTGACGTTTTCAAACTCGAACAGCTTCTTGTACTGCTTGACCAGCGCGTTCTTCGGTTCGGTCAATACTTTCACCAAAACGTCCACGTCGCGCTCGGCCAAGGTGGCGGTGATGGACAGCCGCCCGACGAATTCCGGAATGAGCCCGTACTTGAGCAGGTCTTCCGGCTCCACCTGAGCCAGCATTTCAGACATGTCCTGGGACTCCTTGGAAACCAGCTCCTGTCCGAAGCCGAGCATCTTTTTGCCGACGCGGTTGCGGATGATCTTGTCGAGGTCGACGAACGCGCCGCCGCAGATAAACAGGATGTTGGTGGTGTTCACCTGCAGGAATTCCTGATGGGGATGCTTGCGGCCGCCCTGCGGGGGCACGCTGGCCTGGGTGCCCTCGATGATTTTCAAAAGGGCCTGTTGCACGCCTTCGCCTGAAACGTCGCGGGTGATGGACGGGTTTTCGGACTTGCGGCTGATCTTGTCCACTTCGTCGATGTAGATGATGCCTCGCTCGGCCTTTTCCACGTCGTAATCGGCGGCCTGCAGGAGTTTCAGAATGATGTTCTCGACGTCCTCGCCCACGTATCCGGCTTCAGTCAGCGTGGTGGCGTCGACGATGGTGAACGGCACGTCGAGGATTTTGGCCAGGGTCTGGGCCATCAGCGTTTTTCCGGAACCCGTGGGGCCGATCAACAGCACGTTGCTTTTCTGCAGTTCCACGTCATCCAGGTCTACATGAGAATCCACCCGCTTGAAATGGTTGTGAACCGCGACGGACAGAATCTTTTTGCACCGGTCCTGCTTGATGATGTACTGGTCAAGGTGTTTGAAAATTTCGCTGGGTTTGAGGAGGTGCTTAAAATCTTCGCTCTTTTCCTGAGCCCACTCCTCCACCATGATTTCATTACACAACTCGATACACTCATCACAGATATAAACCGTGGGGCCCGCGATCAGCTTTTTAACTTCCTCCTGGCTTTTACCGCAGAAAGAGCAACGGTAATTTCCCGAAGTGGAACTTTTCTTGGCCATTCATTCCTCCAACTGTGCAGGGATAACCCGTCCAATCGATTGAGGGTGTTTACTTGTTGTCTTTCTTCTTATCTTTTTCCACTTCGGTGTTGTCTTTCTTCTTACCTTTTTCCACTTCGGTGTTGTCTTTCTTCTTACCTTTTTCCACTTCGGTGCGGCTGGTGATCACACTATCGATCAACCCGTATTTTTTGGCTTCCTCTCCGGTCATGAAATTGTCCCGCTCGGTGTCATCCCGGACCTTTTCCTTGGCCTGACCGGTATGTTTCGCCAGAATATCGTCCAACCGTTCGCGTATCTGTAAAATTTCCCTGGCCTGGATCTGAATATCGGTGCTTTGGCCCTGAAAGCCGCCGGACGGTTGGTGAATCATGAGCCGCGAGTTGGGCAGGGCAAACCGTTTCCCTTTGGTGCCAGCCGCCAGAAGCAGAGCGCACATGCTGGCGGCCTGTCCCATGCAGATGGTCTGCACATCCGGCTTGATGTATTGCATCGTGTCATAAATCGCCAGTCCGGAGGAGACTTGCCCGCCGGGGCTGTTGATGTAGAGATAAATGTCCTGCTCCGGTTCGTCGGATTCCAAAAACAGCATTTGCGCGATGATCAGGTTGGCCATATGGTCGTCCACCTGGGTGCCGATGAAAATAATCCGGTCCTTCAGCAAGCGGGAATAGATATCGTAAGAACGCTCGCCGCGGCTGGTCTGCTCCACCACAATCGGCACCAGTTGGTTCGTTATCGAATTGTAAATTGCGCTGCTAGTCATCAATGAATCACTTTCTTTAAAAGGGTGGTTGGAACGGGATGGACGGGTACAAAAACACCGGTGCTACCGAACCCAAACAGGAGGTCCGAAAGCTTTCCGCGTCGGTCAAAAGTTGTATATCTCCTTTAATTATTGACCTTTGACTTATCTCTGTCAACCATTTCTTCGGTCACTTTTACCCGGTCGATCAGTTGATCCAGCGTTTTTTCCCGCCGGATTCTGGAATGCAGTCTCAGTAACGCGCCCGACCGAGCCCATTCCTTTTTCAATTTCTTCAAATCACCTCCCAGAATCTGAACGAAGTTGGCCAACTCCCGGTTGAGCTCCTCGTCGCTGACCTCGATCTCCATATCGTCGGATAATTGCCCGATCACCAGTTCCTGCTGAAGAATTTTGAGGGCTCCTTCGCGGTGCTTTTTCTCTTCTTCGGGGGTCACGGTCTCCGCGGTCTTGGCATCCGCCGCGCCGGGGTCCACCGGTTGGCCGGAGTCCGCCTGTTTTTCCTTGTTCACCATGAACGCGATCTGCTCTTGGATCAGTTTTTCGGGCACGTTGATGGGATTGGCCGCGCCCAGCTTTTCCTCCAGATCCTTGCGGGCAGTCTTCTTAGCCTGACTGCGTTCAAAGTCCATCAGACTGTTGCGGATGCCCTCACGCATTTCCTCGACATTATTATAGACATTCTTCCGGTCAGCAGTCTGCGCGAACTCGTCGTTCACCTCCGGCAATTCCTTGATCTGGATGCCCTTCAACAACACTTTGAACTCCACGTCGTTGCCGGCGATGGCGGCGTTGGGGTGATCCCGAGGCATGGCCAACTGAAAGGTCCGCTCCTCTTCCAACTGCATGCCGGTAACCTCTTCGTCGAATCCCTCAACCAGGTTCTTGGCCCCGATCTGGATGATGTAATCCTTGGCGGCGCCCGACTCGATGGTCTTGCCGTCGACCGAGCAATCGAAATCGATCTTGATGAGGTCGTCCTTTTGTGAGGCCCGGCCGGTCACCTGCACGGTTTTCGCCTTCTGTTGCCGGTAGGCTTCGATCATCCGGTCCACATCCTCATCGGTGATTTTTGGGACTTTCAGGTGGACCTCCAAATCCTGGTAATCCTTCACGTCGATAGGCGGCAGAACTTCGACGTTGGCAATCACGCTGATGTCGGTTCCTTCCTCGGCCTGAATTTCGACCACGGACGGCTCGCCCATGGCCCGCAACTTGTTGTCCTGAATGCCCTGGTTGATGCTGTCCGAGACAATCTGAGTCAACACTTCCTGTTTGACCTCCGGCCCGAAGCGCTTCTCCAGCATGGAGGCCGGCACCTTGCCGGGGCGGAATCCGGGAATCTTGACCTCGCGGCCCAGCTTCTGATAGTAGGCCTTGAGCTTGGACTGGTAATCGCCCAAGGGAATCTCGATTTTCAGCTTGCGGTTGCAGGCGTCGATTTCCTCGACTTCACATTTCATAAGCTGCTAAAATTAAAGGGTTTAATCGCCCATGCGAAGGGGTGGATTCGAACCCCCACGGTTGCCCACTGGATCCTAAATCCAGCGCGTCTGCCAGTTCCGCCACCCTCGCGCATCTAAAGGTTTCGATTAAATCACCTTTTATCAGGCCTGTCAAACCGGTCAGATTGTCAGGCGTGTCCAACCGGGAGCCGGGGCGCAACACTTTGAAAATAGGTCATCTAAAAGAAAGGGTCAAAATGGTCGTTGCCAATCGCGGCGGCATCCGCCACTATTCGTCTATCCTGCCAGAGGGAGTTGTTTGTCTAATACCTTAAACCTGAATCAAGGGGGTATTCTATGACCAACAAGTTCGTTTCATTTGTAATTCTATTAGCTTTTGTCCTGGGGTTGGCGGTCACGCCCGCGTGGTCCAGTGAAGACGAAGCCATCGCCAATGAGCTGACCACCCTGCTCAAAGCATCCCGCGCGGTTTTGGTTCAAAACAAACCCCTGATCAAGAATCCACAGAAGGCCGGTATCGGCGTCGATAAATTCCTTTCCATTACTTACAGCAACTACGAAAAAGCCACCGGCAAAAAGTTCAAAAAGGGCAGTGGTAATATCGGCAAGGCGCAGGACCAGCTGATCCAGGCCATCAAGCTGGTGGTGGAAGGCGTGGTCAGCGGCAAGGACACCGCGCTGGACCCGCAGGGGCGTTTTCTACCCGCCATCTTTGCCCGGAAGACCGCCACCCAGTTCGGCCAGGTGACGCGAGGTCAAATGACCCTGAAACTCACCACACGCGATGAATACCTGGTGAACGTTTCCAACAAAGCCGATGCCTGGGAAAAAAGCGTAATCGATGGCAAATTCCTGAAACAAGGCTGGAAAAAAGGGCAGTCCTTTTCCCAAATGACCCAGCACAAGGGGAAAAAAGCATTTCGCCTGATTTCTCCGGAGTATTTCAAGAAGGGGTGCATGGGTTGTCATGGTGGCGAGAATGGCGCCAAGATTCACGCCAGCAAAATGCCCGGCTTGCAGGGCCAACTGGGCGGCGCCATCAGCGTTTCGATTTACAAGTAACCACAATGGGAAGTTTCGTTGGACGGACGACTCAACCCGGTTGATCTCTCCCGCAGGTCACACCCGCGATGCTCATCAACCACTATCCCATCTGGCAGGATCATTTCGATACCGGAGCCTTTTAAAGGCTCCGGTATTTTTTTACCCTCACGCAACCCCTTGAAATCCCACAATGAAAAACTTATTTCTGTGGGGTGAATGAAGGTCCCGGGCATGGGGGTGATGGTATGTGGCTATAGACCTCCCCCAGGATGTCCGTGGCATTCTCTCGAAAAAATGGTATATAGGATAAAATTCCCTAATCCAATATTATTTGGAGCTTTGGGAAGGATGACTCTTGCAAAGAAACTTTTATAGAGGAGGGATCAGCCATGCCTAATACCGCTCAAACCATTTATATAGTGACCAACCGGAATGTGCTCTATTCCAAAAATAATAAGGAAATCGGTTTCGGAATAAATTTTAACAGTAAGGCGCCGGACGAACTCAGATTGGCGAAGGTCACCGGCACTCCCAAAAACTGGAAAATAAAAATATTTCCGGAGTCCAGCAACAAAAACTCTCCAGGCAAAACAACTTCCCCAGCAATTCCACCCCCCAGCGAAAAAATGTTTATCGATCTATTAAAAAGAATGAACAAACATAAAAGAAACTGTCTGTTCTTCGTGCACGTTTTCAATAACCCGATAGAAGATGTAGTGGAGCGCTGTATGCGTTTCCAGAAAAAATTCAAGGTGGAGGTGGTGGCTTTTTCCTGGCCGGCTGATGAGGGCATCGTGGGCGCTACCAATTATCGCACTCAAAAAGGCGAGGCTAAAAAATCCGTCAATGCTTTTGACCGCTGTCTGAAAAAATTAAATGAATACCTACTGAAGCATGCGGATAAGAGATGTGACCTGAAGTTCAATATCGCCTTTCACAGCATGGGCAACTACCTTCTGAAGCACTTCATGAAATCTTCCGAGCATGCGCGAGACACCCTGATTTTCGATAACGTCATCCTAATGGCCGCCGATACCAATAATGAAGGCCATGCCGAATGGGTCGATAGCCTTCAACACCGAAAGCGAATTTATATCACTATCAATGAAAACGATAATGCACTTGCTCTATCTCGGATGAAATTCGGCAAATTACAAAAAGCCCGGCTCGGGCATTACACTAAAGACCTGTTTTCGACCAAGGCGGTGTACCTGGACTTCACCCATGCCGATCGCGTGGGCGACGACCATTCTTATTTTGAAGGAAAGCCGCTTAACAACCAAAATGTACGAAAGGTCTTTGATAAAATGTTCAACGGCCAGACCGTGGAGGACCAACTGAAATACGATCCCCATTCCGGGCTCCACCGGGTTCCCTGATCGCAGTCGTGCACCCACCCGAAACTCCCATTAGCTGAAAAATTCCTACCGGTGGGGGCGGAGGTCAATCTCGCAGGTTTCGCCGCCGCGCGCCTGTCTTTCGAGTCATTTAATTTTTTCGAAGAATTCCGGAGTCCGGTTCTGCCACTGGCCCCCGTCTTCGGGTAGCACTTCATGGGTTCCCAAAAC
The DNA here is from genome assembly GCA_004357365.1 of Nitrospina sp. Lineage (GTDB taxonomy): Bacteria > Nitrospinota > Nitrospinia > Nitrospinales > Nitrospinaceae > SZUA-226. The sequence continues at coordinate 9,921 of SMVT01000101.1, read as the reverse complement.
CAGGACCCCGTGGGGCGCCAGCACTTCGGAAATCCGCCGCAGAACTTGAACCTGCAACTCGCATTGGTAATAGGTGAATGCCAGATTGCGGCACAAGATCAGGTCAAAAGGCCCTTCCGGTGTTTGACAGCGGATGTCCTGCTGCACAAAACGGACGGGTGTTTGAAATGCGGGTTGCAGTTGAGACAGATTGTCTTTGTGTACAAACCCCCGGTCCCGCCACTCCCGGGGAAGCTCTTTCAATGCGCTGGCGGGGTAACAAGCCCGCCGGGCCCGCTCCAAAAGCGCGGCATCGATATCCGTCGCCACCAAGTCCAATGTGAGACCCGGATACCGGTCATGCAACAGAAAATTCCACAGCAGGGTGAGAGTATAGGGTTCTTCTCCGGAAGCGCACCCCGCGGACCAGATACGTATAACCGTCTTCCCTTCCTGTTGTACCGTTTCTGCCAAGTGGGGAAGAACATCTCCGTTGAGGGTGTCAAATACTCCTTTGTCCCGGTAAAATCGGGATATGGTAACCCGGCACAGGGGTTCCAGAACCTGCCACTCTTCCGGGTGCTGTTCGAGATAAGCGGAGTAGGCCCTGGGATCGGGCAGGTTCAGTTCTCGAATTCTTTTTTGAATCCTTTTGCAGACCTGCCCCCGTACTTTACGGAAGCCCGACCAGCGCAAACCCAGGTGGGGCAGGGCCCATTGCAGGAATTCAGTACAGAGTTGATCGCGCATGACAACCCTTCGACCCTGCCAGCGACGGAATGAGTCTGCCGAATTCGGAAAACATCACTTTCTGTATTGGGATTTAATCTTGCGATCGGCGGGAACGAGGCGGGTTTGTGGCGGGTAATAACCTTTGGGTACGGTGAAGTTAGGATACACCCAGGACTCCTTGCCCAGCAGAACGGCAGGGGACAAGACGGCGTTACATCCGACCTCTACATAATCGCCCAGCACCGCGCCGAATTTCGAGCGTCCGGTGTCCACTTCCTTGCCTTCCACTTCCGCAAAAATGCGTGGGAACTGAAAGTTTCTTTTATTCGCCGGGGACCGGAACTCCAGGTTGGCAAGCCGCGAACCGGCGCCGAGGTTGACGTAACTGCCGACGATGCTGTCGCCGATATAATTGAAATGCCCCGCCTCGGTGTGGTTCATGATTATGCTGTGCTTCACCTCGGTGTTGTGGCCGATGACGCAATGGTCGCCCACTACAACGCCGCCGCGCAGGTAAGCGCCCTGGCGGATTTCGCAATCCTTGCCGATGATCGCCGGTCCCTTGATGATGGCCGAAGGCTCCAGCACCGTCCCCCGATCCAGAAAAATATCCAGCGGTTTCAGAATCACCGGTTCGGTAATCTCGACCCACCGCTCGACAATACACGCCGGCTCGTTGATGCGGGACAAGCCATCGTTCTGCGCCAGCGTCACCCCGTCGAGCGAGGTCACCTCTTTTACGTCCGGCAAATTGTCGAGGGCATCGCGCAGGGAGGGCTCAAAGGTATCCAGCGGCTGCCAGGGCGTTTCGATGCCCTCAAACCAGAGCTTGTAGGCGAAATCGTCCAAGTGATCGTAAAAGTTTTTAAGGTCCATTGCACGGCCATGCTGTGAAATCGTTTTCAAAGGGAGGCGGCATCATTCCGGCGCACTGGTAATATACCACGATCCCAGCGGGGTCAGCCGCCAGCCGTTTGCGGACGGTTGCACCAGTTTCTGTTTTTCCAATGCCACCATCACCCGCCGGTCAGTGGGTCCGGTGACCTGTGACTCCATCAGAGGTTTGCCCGCGATGCGGCTCAACAGGTCCAGCTCCATTTTGTAATGAGGGCTGTCCTGGTTTTTGAGTGCGGTAAAGAGGATGCGCACGGCCTGCTCTCCCATCGCCTGTAATGCAGCGGCGTCGCCTTTGGCCCCGCGCAGGTTGACGCTGATCTTGTTTTCGGTGCCGGAGTTGCGGACAAAAATACCCGCCTGGGTGCCCTTCGGAGACGTCAATGCGAGGTACAGCATATCCCGGTCCTCGCGGAAAGGCGTCACCCGTCCCTGGTAACCGCGTTCCCGTGCGGCCTTCAGGATACCTCTGCGGATGCGGTGCCAGACCCGGGAGCCGTTCGCGAATTGTTTTTGATGAATGGTATACACGTACAGGGTCTGCTTGTACCCGGGGGGAAAGGGCCGCTCCAGCCGGGCGTAATACCGGGCCACCGGTTGATCACCCAGCAGAAACTGGGACGCCGCGAAGGTATTCAATGCGCTTTTCAAACCGTTGCCGCAAAATACGGGCAGGCGTTCGCCTCCCTTCCCCTCAATCCAACCCAGAGTGATGTTATGACCCGTCTCTTCACTGCCTACCGCGAAGGGTAAATTCCGCAACTCGGGGTCACCGGCACTCAGTCGATCGAGGTGCTTCTCCAGGGTTTCAAGGGCCGAGGCGTCCTGCTTTTCGGATTGCTTCAAGGACGCCAGCTTTTTTTTCAGGGCCGCCGCTGGCATCCCCCGCATGCCCTTCATCCGCGTTTCCAGGATCAACAGAGCGATGCGGCGCAACACCCATTTATCGCCGACCGGCGACAACTGCGGCCGGTATCCCAGCCGCGCCACCGCCCGCGCCGTGTTGAGATCGCTTTCCACCGTATGGATGTATACCGTGCCTTTATATTTTTTGGGATCGCGCTTCATCAGGTAGGCCGCCTGCAGGTAGGCCGTTTGGTCGCCGCTCAACACCAGCAGGCAGTCCTTGCCCGGATGATAATCCAGCCGGTAAAAGCGGTCGCCGTCGCCATCGAACACCGCGCCGCTGAGGCGGAGGGTCCCCGACCGCAGACGGTTTTTATGTTTCCGCCCAAGCTCAAACAGTTTCAGAAGGGCGGCGTGTTTTGAAAAAAGACCGGAGCCTTTTTGGATCATGTCCCGCGAAATGACGGAATATCCCTCCAGATCGGCGACACCGCTGTTGAGGTTGACGTCGCCGTTCAGACGGTTATTGACTTCGACGACCTTGCCGAAGCCGGTTTTTTTAAATACCTCCCTGGCGATGCCGGTGAGCGATCCGCGCGCTGGGTCCACCACCAGGATAATGTCCTTGAACGAGACATCCCGGCACCAGGAATTTTCCGGATCCAGAGAAAAACGGCGGAACAGATCAAGCGCCGGTTGTCTCCAGTTGATGCGCCGTCCTTTGAGCGGTTTGCTGCGGAGGGAGCCCAGGGACATCAGAGCACGAGTCAGGGCGATGTCGTTTTCCGGCAGGAGTTTCATCCCCCGGTAGGCGAGAAAAGTTTTGATGCCGTTCTGGTCTTTCGGATTGTGCGACGCGGTGACCATGAACGCCCCTCCCGCCTGTCGATACAGCATGGCCATCGGCACCAGCGGCGTCGGCACCGTGCCGAGCACCACCGCATGCACCCCGGCCTTGCGGATGCCGTGGATCACCGCGCCGGTGAAATAGCCCTCAACGTCGCGGGGGTCCCAGCCGACGACGAAGGAATCGCCGCGCCGGAGTCGCCCGGCGCGGATCAACGAGGTCACATGGGCATAGGCGTAGCGCTCCATGAACTCCTCGGTGATCACCCCCCGGTCCAAAAACGCCTGCACCGGCGACAGCCCTTTAAGCGAAGGATCGTTGGCGCGCCGCACTTCCCGGCGAATGCCATCGGTGCCCTGCACACGGAATCGAGGGGGAATGGAACGTTTGTTAGGGGGGGTCATGGCTTTGATTGGGCGGTCAGAGCGTTGTCGCGGAAGGACGGATACCATTGATGAGGGGATTGTAACACAAAAGGCCCGGGCTGATAAACAGCCCGGGCCCGGTGGCGGCCATGAGGTACCGCCTTTGCAAAAGGAAGTCACCCTTTTTTATCCTCGTTGGAGGAGTAACACTTCAGCAAATCGTTATAAAGGTCACCTCAATCCTTAATTCCGACAAAAGCCATAGACACGGATCAATTGTTTGGTTAACACCCCTTTGGTTAAATCCACTTTCTGATTGAAATAATGCATCGCTTGTTCACCCTCCAGAATCATCTCCATGGCATAATCATGATGGTATTCAAAATTTTCAGTGTTCGCGGCCGGTGCATCCAACCTGCGGGGTTTGTCCAGTATTTTTTCGACCAGCTTCTTGCCGTCCAGAATGTAATCGTGCTGGCAGAGAAAATCCAACATGTCCATCTGCTGTAAAATCTTAAGGCAGTTACGGACATTGTTCGAGTTGAGAATGGCCCGATTGATTTCCAGCCATAAAAATTCCGCCAGTTCTTTTTTATTTCGCTCTTTCATCGTTTTGTCCTCTTCCTTCGAAAATTCCCGATTCGGATTCAACCGCTTCCCTCTAAAACCCCGATCCTGATCGAACCGTTTTTTCTCAGTATCTGAAATCAGTCTAACTGGTCGATATCACAGCCCGGTTAGGGTTGTGTTACAAAATTGAAACACTTGCAGATTTGAAACATAAAGAAATTGAAGGTTGATGTAAATTTAATTAATGTAGCCTGTTGATTTTAAAATAACTTGACCATTCTTGTGCCTTTTGACGTGCAACTGGAACTATCCCGGACGGGAAATGGGGCAAGCCCCCCGGCTTTTTTCAGTGAAATCTGGTTTTCAATAATTCAACCGGGCTTTCGTATTTATCGCAGGCCACCACCGCTTCCTGCGAATCCAGTTTGAAGCCGTTGTTGAGCGACACCTCACGGCTGAGGACCGGCTCGGCACCACAGCTTGTTCTTTCATGCGTGCAGTAATCACACATGTTGATCGTTTGCAGAACTTTTTCCATCTCAATTCCTCAATACTAGTGTCATGTAACTTGTTCTTCAGGTTAAAGGTCCTTTGCCTTTTTGTAAATCGCAAAAATGACTTCCCAGAATATCGGCGCTCCTTTAAAAATTTATCCGCCGATAATTCAATCAGGAAGCTGGGGTCTGACTGCGGTTGAGATTAAAATTCATTTCATATTCCGCATCGATGCGGGAGAGCCCGGCGAAAGGCGAGTCGTCGTCCGCGGAAATGATTTGCGACAGGGCTTTGAAGGGGTCTTCTTTCAAGGGGCGGGATTCCAGCGCCGCCCGATCGGGACGGAGGGGATCGCGCCGTAACAGGGGCAAGGTGGCAGGGTCGAAAGCAAACTGTTCCTCCGCTTTCTCCAGAACGGCGAGCGGCGCCTCGCCCTCGGCCATGTGTTGTTTGATGGCTTCTTCCGCCTGATGGACCCGTTCCATCAAGCGGCTATGGGCGTAATCGGGTTTGGACAGAATCATGAACTCCAGGTGCGGCCAGTAGTTGTTGACACAATCCTCGAAGTCCACCTCCACCCCCTGACTCAGCTGAATGTCCCGCGCGCGCCCGGCGTCGGTGTTCAACAATTCGTTATAGACCCGGACGATATTGCGGGTGGTGTCGTACAGCACGGTCCAGTGGTAGGTGTTGGCCTTTTCATACGTGCGGAAGGAATCCATCGCCTTGATCAACAGCACCATCAGCGAGTGCATGTCCTCCATTTCCATGAACGACCCCGACCAGGGAAACTGCCGGCGGTACCATTCGGGAATGTCCGCCGGGTATTCGTCGCGCATGGCCCCTTCCGGCTTCCGGTGATCGTTGTCGACATAGTTGAGGATGTCGTCGAGCTCCTTGTACGCCAGGTCCAGCCCGGCGCGGATCACCGTATAGGGAAACAGTTTGCGCTGGTATTCCATATATTCGCGCAATGCCGCGTTGTCGGCTTCGCGCGCATGTTGGTGATCGCGTTGGGTGATGTCTTTGGCAAAAATCAGCATGTACGATCCCTATCGATCCAGGTTCCTGAACATTTCACTGCACCCCGCAGGTCATCTTTTGCTTTTGGAGGAATCCATCATCTCCGACATCATTTTGATGATGTTTTTCTTCGCGTCGCCGCTCATGTTCTGGACGCGTTTTTTTATCTCAGCCAATTGCTCCGGCGTCATTTTGGCCATCGCTTCCTTGGCCATGGCCGGCAGATCGCCCAACTCCGAAAGCCGGTTCCACCAGGAGGATTCTGACGCATCGGATTCCGCTTGCCGGGCCGTCTCTTTCGACCGGGCGGCTGCCACGGCTTTCTCCGGGGAGCGGAACACGATGTAATCCCCCTCCATCGCACCGAGGACGCCCTCGCCCTTCAGATGCTCGAGAACGTCGGCCAGCGCGGTGCCGTTTTGCTTGCAACTGGCGTAGACCGGCCGAAACGGCAGGCGCACCGCCTTATCCGGAAACCCGTTTTTGATAATGGAAAATTTGATGCTGTCCGCAACCGGATTCGAGGCGCTCATGGTGCACTCTTTAAAGTGTTCCGACCGTTAAAAGTCAATGGATTTAAATCGTATGAAACTGATTCTAATATAAACCCGGCGCGCTCTCAAACAAAATTCGACGTTTACTGCCGCACCGCCCGCTTCTCCACATCCCGGCGGGCCTTTCCGGCAATGGCCGGCGGCTCGGATTTGTGCTAAAATCCGCTCAATCCATCCTAAGGGGTTCCATCACAAACTTTATAAAGCCTGAGGCATCAGGCGGAGGCGTGGTTATGAAAAAGAAAATCGGAGTCGTGCTCTCCGGATGCGGGGTGTACGACGGCGCGGAAATTCATGAATCGGTCATCACCCTGCTGGCCATCGAGCGGGCCGGTGCGGAAGCGGTGTGCATGGCGCCCAATGTGGATCAATTGCATGTCATCAACCACCTCACCGGCCAGGAAGCCAAAGGCGAAACCCGCAACGTGCTGGTGGAATCGGCGCGCATCGCCCGCGGCACCATCAAAGACATCGCCGAAGTCAAGGCGGACGACCTCGACGCGCTCATCTTCCCCGGCGGCTTCGGCGCCGCCAAGAACCTGTGCGACTTTGCGGTGAAGGGCGAAAACTGTGAGGTGAATCCGGAAGTCAAACGGCTGGTCAAGGAGTTCGAGCAGAAACAGAAACCGCAGGCGGTGTTGTGCATCGCCCCGGCGATGATGGCGAAAATCTATGAGGACTCGGACGCGAACCCGACGTTGACCATCGGCAACGATCCGGACACCAGCGCCAAAATGGAAGCCATGGGCACCAAACATCAGACCGCCGCGGTCACCGAAATGGTGGTGGACGCGCCCAACCGTATCGTCTCCACCCCGGCGTACATGCTGGGTCAAAACATCAGCGAAGTGGCGGAAGGGATCGAGAAGACCGTCAACCAGCTGGTCAAGATGATCTAATGGGGGACCTAAATTGGACAGGATAAAAAAGAAAACCGAGATCCTTCGCTTTGCTCAGGATGACAGTTAATATCAATTTGTCATTCTGAGGAGCCTTGGCGACGAAGAATCCGGGTGTTTCCTGTTCATCCTGTTATCCGGTCGAAGGGTTTTCCGGGAATAAGGCGGATCAATTACCGCGGTTGGCTTGCAGGATTTGGTCGACGGTGCTGGAAGTGGACAGGCCTTTGACGATGGGGATCAGCACCACGCGCGCGCCGTAACCCTCGACGATTTCCCGCCCGACCACGTCTTCGAGTTTGTAGTCGTCACCTTTCACCAGCACGTCGGGGCGGATTTCGCGGATCAGATTTTCCGGCGTCTCTTCGTTGAAGATGGTGATGTAATCGACATCCTGCAGGGCGGACAGGATGTTGGCGCGCTCTTGCTGGGTTTTGATGGGACGTCCGTCGCCCTTGATGGCGCGGACCGATTCGTCGCTGTTGAGCCCGATAATCAACAGATCGCCCTGCTTCTTGGCCTGTTGTATAAATTCGATATGGCCGCCGTGGATCAGATCGAAACAGCCGTTGGTGAAGACCACCGACTTGCCGACGCTTTTGGCCAGGCTCACGATTTGTTTGACCTCATTCAACCCCAGCACCGTACTGGAGGTGCGCAGCATTTCCTCTTTCAGAAATTCATTGATCTCTTCCAGCGTGACCACGGCGGTTCCGATTTTACCGACGACGATGCCCGCCGCCATGTTGGCCAGCCACGCCGCCTCGCCGTAACTGAAATCGCTGAACAGAGACATGCCGAACACGCTGATGACGGTATCGCCGGCGCCGGTCACATCGTACACTTCCTTGGCGACGGTTGAGATTTCGAACGGCTTTTCCTTTTTGGAATAAAAAATCATCCCGGCCTTGCCCCGCGTAACCAGGATGCCTTCCGAATGTGTGAGGTTGAGTATATATTCCGCCGCGCGGTCCAGATCCTCCCGGCTGTTGATCTTGATGGGGGCGACCCGTTCCACTTCCTTCTGGTTGGGGGTGATGACGGTGGCGCCTTTATACTTGTGGAAATCCGCGCCCTTGGGGTCCACCACCACCCGCTTCTTGGATTTTTTGGCGCGGTGCATGATGGCGCTGCTGATCTTTTCCGACAGAATGCCCTTGTGGTAGTCGGAGCAGATCACGCCGTCCATTTCCGGAATGACGGCGTGCAGGTATTTGAGGAATTTGCCTTCCGTTTCTTCGGTGATGGGCCGGTCGTCTTCCTTGTCGATCCGCAGCACTTGCTGATTGTTGGCGATGACGCGCATCTTGGAGGTGGTGGGGCGGTGTTCAAACTGGTAAATTCCGTGGGTGTGAATGGACCGGTTTTTGATCAGGTCGAGCAGTTTGTCTCCTTTTTCATCGCGGCCGATGCCGCCGACCAGATACACCTCGCATCCCAGAGCGACCAGGTTGTTGGCGACGTTGGCGGCGCCGCCCAGCGACAGGTTTTCGGATTTGGATTCCAGCACCGGCACCGGCGCCTCCGGAGAGATGCGGTTGACCGTCCCCCAGATGTATTCGTCGAGGATCAAATCGCCCACCACCAGGATTTTGGGACGCTTTTTATTGTCGAAGAAACGTTTAAATTTGGCTTTCACTTAATCAAAGTCCTCGTCGAGTATTTCGCAGATGATGTGCCCGATGGTGATATGCGCTTCCTGAATGCGTGCGGTATCTGAAGAGGGGACCACGATGGCCAGATCAACCTTATCTTTTAATTTTCCGCCCTGTTTGCCCAAAAGTCCAATGGTTTTAGCGCCTATCTCGCGGGCCTTCTCGACCCCCCGGATCACGTTTTCCGAGTTGCCGCTGGTGCTGATGGCGATTACCACGTCTTCTTTTTTAGCCAAGCCTTCGACCTGCCGGGCGAACACGTTCTCGTATCCGTAATCGTTGCCGACGCAGGTGAGAACGGACGAGTCCACCGTCAGCGCGATGGCCGCCACCGGTTTGCGTTCTTTTTTGTAGCGGCCGATAAACTCGGCGGCGATATGCTGAGCGTCGCCCGCACTGCCGCCGTTGCCCATCAACAGCATCTTGCCGCCGTTGCGATAGCTGGTACGCGCTATGTTGATCGCTTCGAGAATTTTATCCGACAGCGTATCCGCGACGGCTTTTTTCACTGCCGCGCTTTCGTAAAGAAATTCCTTGATTCTGTCCATATTCAAATCATTCCCTCGTCGGCGAAACTGTAAAATTCGGTTCCGCCGATGATAATGTGATCCAGCAGTTTGATGCCGATGATCTCCCCCGCCTTACTCACCCGGTGGGTAATTTCGATATCCGCCTGGCTGGGGGACGGATCGCCGCTGGGATGGTTGTGAATCAGAACGATCTTGGTGGCCGATTCCTTGATGGCGGGGATCATCACTTCCCGCGGGTGCACAATGCTGGTGTCGACACTGCCTTCCGAGATCACGATATCCTTGATGATGTGAAGCTTGTTGTTCAGCAAGGCGACTTTGACGACCTCCTTCCTGAGATTTTTGAGAAAGGGCGCAAAGTAATCGACGAACGCCCGGCTGGTGGTCATTTTTTTACTGTTGCCGGAGCGGGTGGAGACCATCCGTTTGCCCACTTCCAGCGCGGCTTTGATCTGCGTCGCTTTCGCCAAACCGATTCCTTTCACCTGACAGAGTTCATGGATCGATGCGCGGTCCAGATTATTCAGGTTAT
>SMVT01000100.1 GCA_004357365.1 Nitrospina sp. | reverse complement strand
TGCAGGAGGGCACTTATGAACGCATCGGCGATGAAAAAACCCGCCGGGTGGATGTGCGTATCATTGCCGCCACCAACCGCAATTTGAAAGAGGAGGTGCTGGCGAAACGTTTTCGGGAAGACCTGTTTTACCGTCTGAACGTGTTTCCGATAGAGGTGCCGCCCCTGCGCCATCGAACCGAAGATATCCCCAGCCTGGCCTCCCGGTTTCTCAAACTGGCGGCGCAGAAATTAAACCTCCTGCTTCCCCAGTTCACAAAGGCCAATATGCTTGAGCTTCAAGGCTACGACTGGCCGGGCAATATCCGGGAATTGCAAAATGTGATCGAGCGCGCTGTCATCACCTCACGGTCCGGCAAACTTGCGTTCAACCTGACCCAGGGAAAACAGGGTAACGGAAGACGCGGGAAAGAGGCGGCCCAGCCCAAGCCCAACAATGACAATCCCATCCTGACTGAACAGGAAATGAAACTGCGGGACCGGGAGAATATATTGAAGGCCTTGCATCAATGCGGCTGGAAAATCACCGGTGCCGGCGGCGCGGCGGAAACACTGGAAATGAAGCCGACCACCCTGCACTCGAAGATCAAAAAACTGGCCCTCAAAAAACCGGATTAACAAGGATGTTTTCTCCGTAGCGCAAACCTTTATACTCTTCACCGCCCTCCTCATCCTGGCGTGCGTGGAATTCTGAATCACAGGCCGAAACCTTAAGGCTGGAAGAATTTCTCTTGACAAAAATCTCAAGGTATATATATTGTATATACACTGCACCAACCTGTGGAGATGAGAAATGGATGCGATGGTGAACCCTTGGGGCAACAGTCTCGGGTTGAGAATTCCAAAAGCCTTTGCAGAAGAAATTGGCTTGAAAAAAGGCTCCAAGGTCAAAATGACCTTGGAGAAGGGCAAGCTGGTGATCCAACCGGCGGGCAAAACCTCCCTGAAAGCGCTGGTGGACCGCATCACCCCGGAAAACTCTTATGAGGAAACGGGCTTCGGCACCCCTGCGGGACGCGAGGTATGGTAGCCCGCAAAAAGTATGTGCCGGACCGGGGGCATATTATCTGGGTGGACTTCACCCCCCAGGCCGGACACGAACAGGCAGGGCACCGACCCGCTATGGTGCTTTCACCGAAAATTTACAACGAAAAATCCGGCTTGGCGATCTGCTGTCCCATCACCTCCAAAGTGAAGAACTATCCGTTTGCGGTGGAGCTGTCCAAAAAACTGGGCGGCGGGTGCGTGCTGGCCGATCAGGTCAAGAGCCTCGACTGGCGGGTCCGCCACGCCAAATTGAAATCCAAAGCCTCTCCAAAAATCCTCACTGAAGTCCTCGAAAAACTGGAAATATTACTTTTTAGAGAGACAGGATAAAATCAACGGTGCCGGCGGCGCGGCGGAAACACTGGAAATGAAGCCGACCACCCGGCACTCGAAGGTCAAAAAACGGGCCCTCAAAAAACCGTATTAGCACAGACGTTTTTCCCTCAGTATCATTCTTCCACGAATGGGTTCGATCCGGCGCTGAATATGGAAACGGGATTTAAAATTTATATGGCGGGATGGGGACTGGCGCTGGTGGCGGGGGTGGTCGTCTTCGTACTAAAACGCAAAACCATTCTGCCCACCTGCCCCGGTTATTTTAAGTTTCTGACCACGCCATGGAAAGTCATCACGTTCGTCATCGCCGCGACCGGCATGACGGTGATCGCCCCGTACACCGGCGATCCCACCTGGGACACCGTCGACGCCCTGTTCATGTCGGTGCTCACCTATCTGACTGCGCCGTGGGCGGTGGGGATTTTATATCGCGCATTGCGCCGACAAGCGGGGTGGGGGGAAGCCTATATCGCGGCCTGTCTCTGGCTGTTCTCCGCCAGCTGGTCGTATGATCTCTACCTTGTCTGGCGCGACGGAATTTATCCCCCCACCTGGCAGGCCAACCTGTATCTGTCGTCTATTTTGTATCTGCTGGCGGGAATGTTCTGGAACCTAGACTGGACCGCCGGCCGCGGTCTGCATTTCGCGTTCATGCAGGACGGCTGGCCCGCGCCCAACCCGAATCCGGTGTTCACCAAACTCCTCTGGCTGGGATTACCCATCATGCTGTTCGTCGCCATCCTCATCCTGGCGTTTGTGGAGTTTTAATTTTTGAATTTCCCAGCCCATTAGTAGATAAAAAGGGGTGTATTCGAACCACGGAATCCAGGCGGAGTAGTGTGGGATGTCCTGGTAGTCGAAATAGAAGTCGAGGTAGTACAGGCCGACCAGTCCGGTCAATAAAATCCCCGCGCGCCAAGGGAAGATGCACAGGAAGGGTACCAGCCAGCACAGGTACCACGGATTCTGCACCGGGCTCAGCAGGAACACCAGCGCCATAATAATAAAGAACGGTTCCAGTACCGCGCGCGGCTCCGGTTGATGGTCTTGCTTTCGCCAGAACAGCAGATACAGCATCGCCGCGCCGAGCAGTAGCGCTACGGTGATCTTGGCGAATAATGACGGCAGGTCGTAGGAGAGGGTGACGGGTCCCGCCGACTCCACAAACCATCCGAAGAACCCTACCAGAAGCGCGAAGAGGCTGTCGTTCTGTTGCCAGCGCGTGGCGAATTCCTGCAGGCCGGAAAAGTTTTGCGCGCCGATCTCGATAAACGGCAGGTAAAACAGGTAAACCATACCGCCGAATAACAAAACGCTCAGCCCGCACCGCAGCCAGGGATTTTGAATGCTGGAATCGGTTTTCTGCCACTGTTGTTTTATCAGTAAGGGCAAAAGAATGGCGGGGTACAGTTTGCCCACCACGCTGAGCGCCAGCAACGCGTTCGCCGCAAAGAACCGCTGTTTCACCACAAAGAACAGCATGCCGCACAGCATGGCGATGCCGATGATATCGAGGTGCGTCGAGTTGAACGTCTCTTTGATGATCAATGGACACCAGAAATACACCATCGCCCAGAGGCGGTTGATATTCAGCGCCGCCAGCGTCCACACGATGAACATCAGCGCCATCCCATCGAACGCCAGAAACAACAGGCGCAGGGTGATAATGCTGTCGGGCCGGATATGGTGCGCCAGCCGGAACACGAATTGCGCCAGCGGCGGATAAAGCGTCGCCACCTGGGGATGGTTGATGCGTTCCTGATAGACCAGGCTTTCCGGACTTTCCCATTTCAGATCGTAGAGCCGGGACAGCTCGGCGATACTTTGCGGGTCGTACCGGCGCTCGAACCCTTCCGGGTCCTGGATGAGAAATTCCTTGAGGCGGGTCACCTCCATCGGCGAGAATTTATAGGGATTGACGCTGTGGGCGAACACCTTGCCGTCCCACAGGTAGCGGTACACGTCGTCTTCCTGAATCTGTTGCGCGGGCAGGATGGCGGCGCGGAACAGCAGGCCGAGCGCGACCAGCGTCCAGAACAGGCGGGCGTCTCCCGAGTGTTTCCAGATGATCCACACTGCCCCCGCGTAGGCGGCGAACAGGCTGAAATAGATCGCCAGGTACAGTAGGATCGGCCGGTCGCGGTAGCCCTGTCCCCAGTTGAACTCATAAGAGATGTGCCACAGCGCCAGGTACAGCGTCAGGCTGAGAAGGCCGAGAAGGATCAGGAGGATTCTGGGTCGCATAAGCCGGAGGTTTTTTTTATCATCCCTGAATTGGTCTAAACACTTGATTTAACTGGAAATGCTTATCAAAGCGTCTGGATTGATATACTCCCGCTTCACAACATCTGTCTCTGCCATTGTAATATCGGCGTCCGGGGAATTGCAGATATAAATCTAGAAACAACCGTTTAATCAAAGCCGGGCGTCCCAGTGCGAAATTTAGACTAGGAAAAAGAAAGGATTCTTTCTAAAATGGTTGTATTAACACACAATGTTATTCAAGCGGGGTCACCCATTTGGCAAAACAGAAAACATCCTTCGGCTGGAGTTCGATCGACGACGTGTTGGCCCAAGCGGTCCAATCGTTGCCCGAGACACCCGATTCGGATTTGAACCGGATCAACCTGCACTGGACTCTGGCGGCCGGCAGGGAAATCGGAGCCCGGTCGCGGGTCGTCAAAATCGCAAAAGACACTCTATTTGTGGAAGTTATAGGCGCGGAGTGGGTTGCCGTGATGCGTACCTACGAGCGGAAAATCCTGGGGAAATGGAATAAAATATTTAAATCCAAAGGCTTTACGGCGATAATACTTAAACAGGTGGAAACCCTTCCCGGTAAGCCCGGCAAACCCGTAACCGACCCGGCGTCCCCGGGCCGTCATCCCACACGACCTATGGACCCGAATGCCATCGCCCGCGAGGAACATGTGAAACCGATATCAGATCCCGATTTGCGGGAGCGTCTTTCCCGCCTGAACGCGAAACTGCGATTCGTCGCCCTGGTGCTGGCCTGTGCCGGGATGTTGGCCAATTGCGCGACGCTGCAAACCGCCGCCCATCCCAAGACGGTCAGGAAAGCGCCCCCGGTTACGAAAAATTCCTCGTTTGCCGTCCGGCAGATCCATATGCTTAAGGAAAAACATCCCGACCGCAATTATCGGGACCCGCGCGCGTATTTTCATTATTTGAAAGCGAACAAATATGAGCGGGAAGGGGATTTCGACGAAGCTGTCCGGCAGTATGCCCTGGTGGTTCTGTTCGACCCGGACCGTGAGGACCTGCACACCCACCTGATCAGCCTGTACCTGCGCACCGGCCAGTTCGAACTGGCGCTGGAAGCCGGTCAAGAGGCGATCGACCGCTTTCCGAACAATGTGCGGGTCCACATGATCCTGGGGGATATCCTATCCAGTCAGAACAAGTACCGGAAAGCGATGGATCATTATAATAAAGTCATGGAAGTGGAGCCCGACAACGCCCGCGCCTATTTGCTGGCCGGTTACAATATGAAGGCCTTGAAGCAATACGAAGATGCCCGGAAACTGTTCCTTCAGGCCACCGTGGTGGACCCGGCCAATCCGCTGGGGCATCATTACTTGGGGTCCGCCCTGGCACGCACCGGCGAGGTGGAAAGCGCCGAGGAAAAATTCAGAAAATCGCTGACCCTGCGCCCCAGTTTCATCGAAGCCCGGGAAAACCTGGCCCGCGTACTGGAACTGCAGAAGAAGTTTCCGGAAGCGATGGAGCAGTACAAAATCATTTTGAAACTGAAACCCGGCGATAAAAAAATCAGGGAGCATTTAAAGCGCATCGATGTCGTCACGACCGCCGGGTTGGCCGATAATGTCGAAATGGCGGAAGTGCCTCCCTTCGAACCGGACGAAGCCAATATCCATACCCAGATCGGAACCATTTTTTATGAGCAGGCCGTATATCTGGAAGCGGTCGACGAGTTCCGTCTCGCACTCGCCAATGAGGAAGACAAGGGACTGCGCCTCGTGATCGCCAAGATTTATGAACTGTTGGGCCGCATGGACAAAGCCATCACCGAAGTGGAAGCCTACCGGAACGCCGGCGTCGGTGAGGAGTCGGTGGATATCCTGCTGAACCTGGCGCGGCTGTACGGACTCAATAAGGAGATGCGCAAATCCATCGAGCTTCTGAGCCGCGCCGTGGCCATGGAGCCGGAGAACGACCGCTTGTATCATGCCCTGTCTCTGGCCCACATGTCGCTCAATGAATACGACGACGCCTATCGCAATATCAACCAAGCGATCGACCTCAACAGCAAGAAAGACACCTATTACTTCGAGCAGGGCGCACTGCTCGAACGGCTGGGGCACTACGACCAGGCCATCGTCAGCATGAAGCAGACCCTGGAGATCAATCCGCATCACTCCAACGCGCACAACTTCATCGGCTATATTTATGCCACCCAGGGCGTGGAGCTCGACAAGGCGTTGGGGCATCTGGAGCAGGCCCTCACCATTCAGCCGCGCAACGGTTATTTCCTGGACAGCCTGGGATGGATCTATCACAAAAAAGGCGAATTCGAGCAGGCGCTGGAACATATCAAAAAAGCCATGGTGTATGCCCAGCCCGATCCGGTGCTCTACGATCACCTGGGAGATGTGTATTTTTCCATGAACAACGTGACTGAAGCGCGTAAAGCCTGGAAGTCCAGCCTGGCGTTGACGCTGAAGAAGCTGGAAGACCCGTCCGGAGAAATTCCCGATCTCGACACGCTCCGGGAGAAGATCCGTGAGGCGGACCAATTAATGTTGCAGAGTTTTTGATTTTTCCCCCACTCATTCATTGCAATGAAGCGCACCCTTAAACTCTCGCTACTCCTGTGTTTGCTAACGGGAATCCTGGCGGCGTGCGAAACACTTCCGCCGCCCAAACCGATCCCGCCGCCCACGCAGGCGGTCACGCTCGACGAGATTTCCCAAAGCCTGACGGCCCGGCAGGGCGCGATTCAAAACGTCCGGTCCCTGGTCAAAACCGCGATCAAAACCAAAAAGGGCAATCATTCCCTCAAGCAGGTGTTGCTGGTAGAGAGCGACACGGCGTTGCGGCTCGATACCCTGAACGTGTTCAATCAAACGCTCGGCGTATTGATTTCCAAACGTGATCATATCCTGCTGTACGATACCGGCAGCAACCGCCTGTACCGCGACGCGGAGGTGTGGGACATCATGATCCGGACGTTTGGCACGGTGTTCGATTTCCGCGAATACATCAGCGTGTTTTCCGGCAAGATTCCCCGGCTGGCGGAGTTGACCCTGCAAGACCTCCGCTGGAATTCCAAAACCGGCACCTACGATGTTTCCACCGTCGATCCCCGGCGCAACGAGCAACTGAAGATCGGCGTGGATCCCAAAACCCTTCTGCCGGTCCGGCTCGTTAAATGGAAAGACCGGCAACCCCTGTACGTGGTTCAGTGGGAAGATTATCAGGAGACACCCGGTCAGCCGCCGTTTCCCCATACCATCACCGTGCAACGCCCGTTGCGGGGCGATGCGGTGGTCATGAAATTCAACAATCCCGTCATCAATCAGGGGTTGCCCGAAGACGCTTTTCAATTGAACCTCCCCAACAGTGATTGAACCCGCCCCGACCGATGAAACTGGTTTTCAAAACACCGGCCAAAATCAACCTGGGACTGTTCATTCTCGGCAAACGTCCCGACGGGTATCACGACCTGGAAACCCTGTTCCAGATGGTCAGCCTGTACGATACTTTGGAACTGGAATCCATCGACGATCGTATTGAGCTGTTGTGCGATCACCCGGAGGTGCCGGCCGATGACAGCAATTTAATGGTCCGGGCCGCCCGCTTGTTGCAAGACGCCTTTCCGGAGAAGGCCGGCCTGGGATGCCGCATGGTCCTGAACAAACGGATTCCCATGGGGGCCGGACTGGGTGGCGGCAGTGGCAACGCCGCCGGGGTGCTGAGGGGGCTCAACCGGCTGTGGGACCTGGGACTGGAGACCGCTGCGCTGATGAAATTTGCCGCTCAATTAGGCTCAGATGTGCCGTTTTTTCTGTGCGCGCCGTCGGCCCTCGGGGAAGGCCGCGGGGAACGGTTGACCCCCCTGCAATCTCCTAAAAAATTTTGGGTTATCCTGATTTTCCCGAAAGTGTCGGTGGCCACCGCCGAGGTCTACCGGGCGCTCAATTTGGATTTGACAAAAAACCCAAAAAATATTAAAATTTTGCGCGAATTTTTCTCCCAATCGAATATTGCCAGTTTGGGTGCGCATTTGCACAATGATCTGGAACCTATTGTAATTAAAATACTTCCGGTCATTGAGAGGATCAAGAAGAAGTTGTATTCTCTGCATGCAGACGGGGCGTTGCTATCGGGAAGCGGTTCGGCGGTTTTTGGTATTTTCGAGGATTCAAAGGGGGCTGAACAGGCCTATGCCCGATGTCGCGAGGAGGAGGGCTGGGAGACGTTCCTGACCGAAACAGTGACCCATTTTTCCGAATTCATGCCGGCAGACCTCCTCGATGTTCCCTGAAATCCGGGCCACCGCCAGGGGAGGGCCGCCAGATTTTGATGAATTTTTGATTCCAAACAAGCCTGCCTAAGTTCTCTGAGTACATATCCAGAGGTTAGTAAGGAATACATCGCTTTTTAGCCTACATCCGTTTTATGATGTACTGGGAAAGCAGAATAGGCCCTCTCTACCGGGCAGCAAAGAGCATTTGAATTGAAAAGTTAAGAAGAAACATACAATCACTGGGGCGTCGTCAAGTGGCTAAGACACAGGATTTTGATTCCTGCATTCGGAGGTTCGAGTCCTCCCGCCCCAGCCATTAAATCGATTTAAACGGGAAAACGGGTCATATTATGGGTGATAACGGCAAAGTTCTGGTGTTTTCCGGGCGGTCCAACGAGAGACTCACCCAGGAAATTTGCAGTTATATGGACATCGGCATGGGAAATCCGGGCATCAAGGTCTTTTCCGATGAGGAAATCTTTGTCCGTATCCAGGAAAACGTACGCGGCGGGGATGTCTTTGTCATCCAGTCCACCTGCACCCCCGGCAACACCAATTTGATGGAACTGCTCATCATGATCGACGCCCTGAAGCGCGCCTCGGCCAAGCGCATCACCGCCGTCATCCCCTATTACGGATATGCCCGGCAGGACCGCAAATGCGAGCCCCGGGTGCCCATCACCTCGAAGCTGGTGGCCGATCTCCTGCACACTGCGGGCACCGACCGGGTGTTGACCATGGACCTGCACGCCGGGCAGATACAGGGATTTTTTAACATTCCGGTGGATCATTTGTTTGCCATTAACGTGTTGATCGGCTACATTAGGAAGCTCAATTTCAAGGATCCCGTGGTCATTTCTCCCGACGCCGGCGGTGTGGAGCGTGCGCGGGCGTATGCCAAGCGGATGGGGACGTCTCTCGCCATCATCGACAAACGGCGGGAAGGGCCGAACGTGGCCAAGGCCATGAACATCATCGGTGATGTCAAAGGCAAGGTCGCCGTCATCGTGGACGACATGATCGACACGGCCGGCACCCTGATCTCAGCCACCAACGCATTGCTCGACGCCGGGGCTTCCGAAGTGCACGGGTTGTGTACCCACCCCGTTCTGTCCGGACCGGCCGGGGAGCGGATTCAAAATTCGCCGATCAAGTCAGTGATATCCACCAACACCATTCCCTTGTCGAAGGAGTTGGCGGCTATCGGCAAAATTAAAATTTTATCGGTCGCTCCCCTGTTTGGAGAGGCGATCATCAGAATTCACAGCGAGTCGTCGGTGAGTTCGTTATTCGATTCAGACGGAGATTTTTAAAATGGCAGTCGCATTAAAAGCAAAAATCAGGGAAGGCCGGGGCAAAGGCGCCAACCGCAGATTGCGGGGCGAAGGCCTGTTGCCGGCCGTTGTGTATGGGGGCAAGGCCAACATCAGTTTGACAGTGAACCCCAAGGAACTTCAAAAACTGATCGAAAAGGCCGGCATCAACAGCCTGATCGAACTCGTGATCGAAGGAGACTCCGAAAAAAAACGGGTGGTGGTGCTGAAGGACCATCAACAGCACCCGATTCGAGATGGCTGGGAACACGCCGATTTTCTGGAAGTGGATATGCAACAGAAAATCAAAGTCGATGTTCCCATTATTCTGGAAGGCCACTCCCCCGGAGAAAAACTGGGCGGTCTGGTCGAACACAATCTGCACACCCTGGCGGTCAAATGTCTGCCTGGCGAAATTCCGGAAGCCATCAAAGTGGATATGACTCAGGTTCAGCTGGACCAGGTGGTTCACGTTTCCGATCTGACGGTGCCGGATAACCTCGAGGTTCAGAACAACCCGTCCGAGTCCGTTGTGTCCGTCCATGAAGTGAAGGTTAAAGAAGAGGTTCCGGAAGAGGAAGCAGTGGTTGAAGGCGTCGAGGAAGGTGCGGAAGCTCCGGCGGCTGAACAGGCGGAAGACCAAGCTGAGCCGGTTGAAGACAAAAAGAAATAACGATTGTGTATCTGATTCTCGGGTTGGGAAACCCCGGTCCCCGTTACGAATTGACGCGGCATAATGCGGGGTTTTTGGTCATCGATACCCTGACCGAAAAACATGGAATCCAACTGGATCAGCATCAACACCGGGCACTATGCGGCCGGGGCGAGGTCGAGGGGTGCCCGGTTGTTGTCTCCAAGGCCATGACGTATATGAATGAAAGCGGCGTGGCCGCCAAGGCCCTTCTGCAGGCTTTGGACATTCCCCCGGAGCGGATGATCGTCGTGCATGACGAGATCGATTTACCCCTGGGCAAGATCAAGCGAAAATTCAAGGGCGGCCACGCCGGTCACGGCGGGATCGGTTCCATTATTGAAAAACTGGGAACAGGCGAATTCGCCCGGTTCCGTATCGGAGTGGGTCGTCCGGAAGAAAGCGGGGATGTCGTCGACTATGTACTGTCCACTTTTACCGATGAGGAAATTCCCCAGCTGAACGAAACTCTGGAAGACGCGGTGCGCTGGATCGAAAACACTCTGAAAGAATTCGACAAACAATCTACTCAAACGGAGGAACAACCAGAATGATTAAGGAATATAAGGGGGAGCTTTTTTTCATTGCTCTTGCCGTGGGTTTGTATTTGGTGTTTGCGGTGTTCCAGGCGGCGCAGAATTTCGTCTACCTGGCCCCGATCTTCGGCTTGTTCGGACTGGCCATCGCGTGGAAAGTGTATGAGTATGTCGACGACCAGCCCGAGGGCAATGAAAAAATGATGGAAATCGCTGAATCCATCCACGAAGGGGCCATGGTGTTTCTCTCTCGCGAATACCGCATCCTGGCGTATTTCGTGGGCGTGGTGTTTCTCCTCCTGACGGTCTTTATCGGTTCCCAGCAAGGCTTGTGGGTCGGGTTCTGGACCGGGGTGGCCTACATTTTCGGCGCCGTGTGTTCCATGGCCGCCGGATTCTTCGGCATGAACGCCGCCACCACCGCCAACGTGCGCACCTCGCAGGCCGCCAACGATTCCGGCCAGGCCAAAGCGCTTGATATCGCGTTCAACGGCGGGGCGGTGATGGGCCTGAGTGTCGCCAGCCTCGGTCTATTGGGGGTCGGCGGATTGTTCCTGCTGTTCGGACGGAGCGAAGACGCCAGCATCATCAGCGGATTTGCCATGGGCGCCAGTTCCATCGCTCTGTTCGCCCGCGTCGGCGGCGGCATCTTTACCAAAATCGCCGACGTCGGATCCGACCTCGTGGGTAAAGTCGAAGCCGGAATCCCCGAAGACGATCCCCGCAACCCCGGCGTCATCGCCGATAACGTGGGCGACTGCGTGGGCGACACCGCCGGACTGGGCGCGGATATTTTCGAGTCCTACGTCGGCTCCATGATCGCCACTATCGCCATCGCCACCGGCATGGCCAGCCAGAAAATAGAGTACATGGCGCTTCCGATCATCATCGCCATGGCGGGCCTCCTCGCTTCCATCATCGGTATCCGCTCCATCCGCCTCATGTCCAATATGGACCCGGCCGATGTGCTCCGCTATTCCACCTTCGTCAGCGCCATCGTTCTGTTGATGGCCAGTTTCGTCGCCATTACGGTGATGGGTCTGCCGATAGGAGTGTTTGTGGCGCTGGCGTTCGGATGTCTGGCGGGCATCGGCATCGGCCTCGTCACCGAATATTACACCGCTGGCAAACCCGTCATCAGAATTGCCGAATCCAGTAAAACGGGTGTTGCGACAGTCATGATCACAGGACTTGCGGTGGCCTTGGAAAGCGTTGTCGTGCCGATTCTGATCATCTGTCTGGCGATTTTCGTCGGCGCCCATTCCGCCGGTCTGTACGGCGTGGCCCTGGCGGCGGTCGGCATGCTGGCTACGGTGGGCATCACCATGGCGGTCGACGCGTATGGCCCGATCGCCGACAACGCCGGCGGCATTTCCGAGATGGCCGGCCTCGGTGAAGAAACCCGCAAAATCACCGACGGCCTCGACGCACTGGGCAACACCACCGCCGCCATCGGTAAAGGATTCGCCATCGGCTCGGCGGCGCTGACCGCCCTGGCCCTGTTTGCGGCCTACACCCAGGCCGCGGGCATCACATCCATCAACATCACCGATCCCGTGGTCATCATCGGCCTGCTGATCGGCGGTATGGTGCCGTTTCTGGTCGCGTCGCTCACCATGACCTCCGTCGGTAAAGGCGCGTTCGTGATGATCGAGGAAATCCGCCGTCAGTTTCGGGAAATCCCCGGTCTGCTGGAAGGCACCGGCAAACCCGATACCGCCAAGTGTATCGACATCTGTACCCGGACCGCGTTACGGGAAATGATAGCCCCCGGGGTGATCGCGTTTCTCATGCCCCTCCTCATAGGTTTTGTGCTGGGTAAGGAAGCCCTGGGCGGCATGCTGGTCGGCGCGACCCTGACCGGCGTTCTGCTGGCTCTGTTCATGTCCAACGGCGGCGGCGCCTGGGACAACGCCAAGAAATATGTCGAGAGAGGCAACCTCGGCGGTAAAGGCTCCGAGGCGCATAAAGCCACCATCGTGGGCGATACCGTGGGCGATCCCTTGAAAGATACGTCGGGACCGGCGATGAACATCCTCATCAAACTGATGTCCATCGTGTCCTTGGTTCTGGCCCCGCTCTTTATTTAAGGTTCGTGAAGGGTTTGACCGGGATGGAGTTTCTCCATCCCGGTTTTTTGTTTTCCCGGAACTTCGATATGGCCGCTCAACAACTAAAATTCGGATTTCATGATTTTCTCAATGCCCAACCCCTGTTGATTCCCTTCCGGGAGAGGGAATCGCAACTGGGAGTCAGTATGGTCACCGGGTCTCCCGCGGAACTGGCGGATCGGTTGAAAGACGGCGAGCTGGACCTGGCGATGATTCCCTCCATTGAATATCTGAAGGATTCGGAACAGTACCGCCTGCTTCCGGGAATAAGCGTCGCGTCCCGCGGGCCGGTGGGCACGGTGCTGCTCGCGTCCCGCCTGCCGCTCGACCAGGTGCAGTCGATTGCGCTGGACGCCCGTTCCCGGACTTCCGCGGCGTTGCTGCAGATATTGTTCGGGGGGGTGTTTCCCTGGAATGTGTTTCTGGAAACCACCGACCCGGACCCGCAGGAAATGTTGAAAGAGCACGATGCCGCCCTCATTATCGGCGATCCCGCTCTTCAACTGCAGTCTGCCTGCCCCAACCTGGAGATTTACGATCTGAGCGAAAAATGGTTCGAGCAAACCGGTAAAACCTTTGTGCATGCCGTCGTGGCGGCGCGCAGAGGCATCGAACTGGACGCCAATTTTCTGATCAACCTCCAGGAGGCCAAGGAGGACGGGCTTTCACGCCTGGAGAGCTTCGCGCGCGCCGGATCGGAACATTCCGGACTCACTTATGAAACCTGCCTCGATTATCTGTCCAGCAAAATCATCTACGATTTAGGACAGGAGGAACTCATCGGCCTCCAGCATTTCCGCGACGTCTGTTTTGATAAAGGACTCCTCGAACACAAGGAAATGATCAAATTTGTGGATATTTAATTCAGAATATTCGGGTGAGTCTCAGCTGAACAGACCGGCGAACCAGTCCCAGATGGCGGCGAAGAAATTTTCCATCCAGTCGAGAAACGGTTTGGATTGATCTTCCGGCTGGGTTTTTTGTGACGGTTCTTCCTGGGGTTGGGATTCGGGGAGATCTTTATCCCGGGTTTCCGGCGGCGGGACGGTCGGCAAACCGGGTGCCTCGGCGATGCCCTCGATCACAGGAGCCGGCAGCGCCGGGGCGGCCACCTTGTCCTTCAGTCTCAACACATCTTCATCGAGCGTAGCCAGAGAATTCTGGTGCGCCTTCAGGGTGGCGTCTATGTCCATTTTGTGTTGCTGTAAATCCTGATTCAGGGTATCGAGCAACTGTTGATTTTGACGGGTTTGATCCGCCTCGGTATCCAGAGCGCCCAACTGGGCTTCCAGTTGGGAGATGCGGGCGAGCGTTTCGTTTTGAAATTGGATCTGCTCCTGATACAGATAAAACCCGCCGGCTCCAGCCCCGCCGGTGTTCAACAGCGCCAGCAGCAACAGGGTGCCTCCCATGCCGAAAAATTTCTTTTCCTTTTTGTTTGTGCGGGCAGGAGAAGGCGCCGGCGGCGGGGTCTCTTGTGAAAGAGCGGCCTCCGGGGTTTCCTCTGGTGTCGGTGCGGCTTCTTCGGGCACCGGAGTGTTTTCCGGCGCCGGGGCATCCATGTCGGGTGACGGGTTGTCTTCTTTGCTGGCCAAGGGACCCCCTTTGGGTTTAATGGATTATTTTATTGAGGGGAAATTCGACGATGTCTTCCGCACCGGCGCTTTTTAAATCCGGCGCGATTTCCCGCACCAGTTTTTCCTCGAGAATGACCGTCAGGTCCAACCAGTTTTCATCGGTCAGATTGGCGAGGGTGGGCTTGACCTCCGGCGGCAGAATTTTCAGGACCGCGTCGAGGGATTTTTTCGGAACGTTCATCAGCAGGCCGACTTTATGGTTGGCGGCCATCGCGCCTTTCAGCATGAGGACCAGGCGGTCGACCTTGTTCTTCTTCCATTCGTCCTTGAAGGCATCCTTGTTCATGATGAACTTGGTGTTGGATTCCATCAGGGTGTCCACGATGCGCAGGTTGTTGGCCCTCAGCGAGCTTCCGGTTTCGGTGATCTCGACGATGGCGTCCGCCAGTTTCGGTGGTTTGACTTCGGTGGCGCCCCAGGAAAATTCGACCGACGCGGTCACCCCGTGTTTCCTGAGGTAATCGACGGTCATGTTCACCGCTTCGGTGGCGATGCGTTTGCCCTGCAGGTCCTTGACCGATTTGATCGGCGAATCGTTGGGAACCGCCAGCACCCAGCGCACCGGGCGGGACGACGCTTTGGAATACACCAGGTCGGCGATCTCTTCCACCTCCACCCGGTTTTCCTGTATCCAATCCTTGCCGGTGAGCCCGGCGTCCAGCACGCCGTCGGCCACGTAGCGGGCGATCTCCTGCGCGCGGATCAACATGCATTCGATTTCGTCGTCGTCGATGCTCGGGAAATACGACCGGCTGCTGATTTTGATTTGATACCCCGCCTTGGCGAACAGGTTGACCGTCGCCTCTTCCAGACTGCCTTTGGGAATTCCCAACTTCAAAACATTACCGCTCATTACTTCTTACCTGCCTTTTTTTAAGGTTGACGTTACTTTTTATACACTTTATCCGGATCGAACACTTTTTCTTCGACCGTGGTGATCTCGCCGTTGAGTTTTCGGAAAAAACAACTGACGTAGCCTTTATGGCAGGCGGCCTGGCCGACCTGTTCGACTTTGAGGAGGACCGTATCGTCGTCGCAGTCGACGAACACTTCCTTGACCACCTGCACGTTACCGCTTTCCTCGCCCTTCATCCATTGTTTGTCGCGCGACCGGCTGTAAAACCAGGCCTTGCCCGTTTCCAGGGTTTTCTCCCAGGCGATCGGGTTCATGTAGGCCAGCATCAGCACCTTGCCCGTTTCATGGTCCTGAATGATCGCAGGGATGAGACCCCCCATTTTGTCAAAATCCAGTTGCATAATTTCTCCAAGGGTGAATAAGGTGAAACAGCGGATTTTAAATTATATTGATTTTCTGTCAACATTATAATAGCCTGTCCGCACCTGATTAAAAACGTGTAATTTACCCCTAATGTCCCGATTTTGCTTAGGGTCCGGTCATTTTGGGGTTAAAATCGGGGTTGAGAAATTTTCTCAGAACCCGGGAATTTGAGGTGTTATGCCGTCATTAAGTGGATATCGCATTTATGATATGGACGAGCCCTGTAACTATAGCGGGCAAAAACTGGTCGATGCCATGACCAAGTTGGTGGACGACCGGCTGTCCAAAAACCAGCGGGAATTGGATCTCAAGGGATGTTGCGTCGGGGTCAACGGCCTCCGGGTCATGGGGGAAGATCCCCGGATTGCCAATATCAAGCGCCTTAACCTGGGCGGCAACAAGATCGGCGACCCGGGAGCCCATTATATTGCTGAATCGGAAGTGTTTGCCAAGCTCAACTGGCTGGAGCTGGGCGGCAACGATCTGGGTCCCGAAGGGATTCGCGAAATCATCAAATCCCAAATATTGAAGAAATTGAAAACCCTCAACCTGTACCGCAATTATCTCAAGGATGATGGGGCCCGGGTCCTGGCTGAGGAGAACGAGTTGGAAAAAATTGAAGAAATGGACTTGGCCCAGAACGAAATTGGCGACGAGGGTTTCCTTGCGTTATCCCTATCGACGCGGTTTCCCAACCTGGTCGCCATGTACCTGGACAACAATTTCGGCACACGGGAGGGCAAGGCCAGCGCCCGGCTCAACCCCAATTTCAAGAAACTGCAATCATTGAATCTATAGCGGGCACGACCCATCGCCCGGTCCTTCTATGGCCATGGAAAACGGTTTGTACGGTAAAGGATCTTTTTTAATCGCTAACCCCGTATTGCCGGACCCCAATTTTTCGCGGACGGTGGTTCTGCTGTGCAAACACAATGACGAAGGGTCGTTCGGGCTGGTCATCAACCGGAATTCCGGACTGAAATCCTCCGAAGTGTTTGCTTCCTCGGAGTTGCTGGCGGGTCACGAATGCGATGTGTTTATCGGCGGCCCGGTATCTCCCTCCCAGGTGTTTTATCTGGTGCGCTCTCCCCAACCCCTGCCGGAAATGGAGGAGGTATGCCCCGGCGTTCATATGGGGATGAGTTGGGAAGCGCTGGGGGACATCCTGCCGGATTTTGAAAACCCGAATGAAAACCTCCGGTTTTACATGGGATATTCCGGCTGGGGGTCCGACCAGTTGGACGGGGAAATGAGCCAGCGCAGCTGGTTGACCTGCGACGCCGCGGACCGGTTTGTGTTCACCGCCTCGGAACAGAACATCTGGCCGGAGGTGGTGCGGTCGCTGGGCCCAAAATATGAATACCTGTTGCACGCCCCGGTCGATCCCAGAAACAACTGACTCTCCCCACTAAGGTCACCCCATGGTCAAATTGTATCGTCCGCCTCCTGCCGAACGGATTTTTGAATCCCATCTGCCCGGAAAATACATCGGCTATACCGCGGTGGATTATTTCGCGGACCGGTTTCCCTACCTGAACCGGGAGGAATGGCGGGACCGCATTGAGGACGGGCGCATCACCGTGAACGGCGAACGGGTGGCACCCGGCACGCTTCTCAGGGAACACGATTTTATAGTGACGCGCATGGGCATCCGGGAAGAACCGGTGGCCGACCGCACACTGGACGTGGTGTACGAAGACGACGCCATCCGCGTGTTTAACAAGGGCGCGCCTTTGCCGGTGCACCCCAGCGGGCGTTATTTCAAGAACAGTTTGACCGAATTGTTGAAGGAAGCCTATCCGGATGAGACGCCCCGGCCGGTTCAACGGCTGGACGCGCTCACCACCGGGTTGATCGTGTTCGCCAAATCGCGCCAGGCCGCCAGTCATTTGATGCACGAGTTCCAGGGTCACCGGGTCGACAAGGAATACCTGGCGCTGGTCGAGGGTGTTCCCTCGGGAAAAAGTTTTGTGGTGGATGCCCCGATCGGTAAAGTGCCGCATGCGGCGCGGGCGGTCGGTTCCCAAACCCGGAACCCCAAACCGGCGGTCACCCATTTTGAATGCCTGAGCACGCTGAACGGCCGGACGTTACTCAGAGCCGTGCCCCGTTCCGGCAGAACCAATCAGATTCGCGTGCACCTGGCGCACCGGGGTCTGCCGGTCGTCAACGATCCGGTGTACGGCCGGAAAACAGAAGACGGGCACCGTTACGGACTGCACGCCTACCGGTTGCGGTTCAACAGCATCAAGGGTGCGATCGATCTCACGGCCCCTTGGCCTTCGCATTTTCAGCCGTATTGGGATGCCATGGAAAAGTCTTAAAAGGAAGGAAATGAATCGCAACGTTGTCCTTGAAAAAGAGAAACGGTACCCCTTGAGCGCTCCTGCGGAAAGCGGGCGGCTGATTGATCGCGCTCGCAACGCGTTCTGGATGGCGCCGATGTCCGGCATCACCGACGTCTGTTTCCGGCAGTTGATGGATGAAATGGGCGCCGGCGTTCTGGTGTCCGAGCTGGTGTCGGCGAAGGGGCTGGTGTTCAATTCGCAAAAAACCCGGCGGATGATTGCGATTCATAAAAACCCCGGTACGCTGGTGGGATTGCAATTATTCGGCGAAGACCCCGACGACTTTATCAGGATCGCGCATCTGGTGCAGGAACAGGGCGCGGATTTTCTCGACATCAACCTCGGTTGCCCGGTGAAGAAAGTGGTGCAGAAAGGCTGCGGATCGGCGTTGATGCGCGATCCGGCCCACCTGGAACATTTTCTGACGCGAATTCGCAAAAATATTGATCTGCCGCTGACGGTCAAGATGCGCACCGGTTGGAGCGCGGAGGAGTTGACCATCCACGAATGTGTCGCCGCCGCTCAAAACGCCGGTTGCGAGTGGGTCGCCATCCACGGGCGCACCCGCATGCAGGGTTACGACG
>SMVT01000099.1 GCA_004357365.1 Nitrospina sp. | reverse complement strand
CACCTTCAACGCGTTGAAGATGAATTTCATCCGCATCTACGACGGCAACGGCGACGGCACCTTCCAGACCCCCCGAAAAATTATGGGCGGCAAACAGGCCAGCTACATCACTCAAAGCGATATGAACGGCGATGGCCATCTGGACCTGATCATTTCCAGTCCCACCGCCGACAGTCTGACCCTGTTTCTGGGCGACGGCAAAGGCGGGTTTCAACGGCAGGCGGATTTCGCCGCGGAAAAGGGTCCGGGCTACATCGTGTCCGGTGAGTTTACGGGAGACAGGATACCGGATTTGATTGTCGGTAACGTGCGCGACGGCGACATCTCGCTACTGCAGGGACGGGGCGACGGAACGTTCATCTTTCCGCATTTCAATTATCCGGTGGGACGCCAACCGCGCGCCATCGTCGGCGCCGACTTCAACAAGGACGGATTGGAGGACCTCGCCGTCCTGCTGTACGGTTCCGCCACCCTCCAAATCTTCATGCGCAAAATCGACATCGGCCGCATCGATTCCTGAAATCCCGAACAGCCTGCACCCCAGAGGGCACAGAGCCCACAAGGAACCGGCGCAGCACCGGAGCTGTTTTTTTACAGCAGAGAAAACCTGACAGGATCACAGGATAAAGTCGGATTAACCACAGATGAACACAGATAAACACCGATAAAAACTAAATACTCCTCCCCTTTAAAGGGGAGGCAGGGAGGGGTTGATATCAACCACCCCTAATCCCTCCTTGAAAAGGAGGGGAACCGGTTTGTCCTTCTGAGGAGCCACAGGCGACGAAGAATCTGGGTTTTCCTCGGTGTTTATCTGTGATGAAGGAGTGCCCGTTGTTTTAATTGCCGATGAGGCGGGGGGTGTTGTAGGCGGGAAGGCGGTTATACAGAATCATTTTGGTTTCGGTGTCGAGGCGGCCGTGGTCCTTGAGGTTGTAATAGCGCTGAAACTTCGCCACCGCGTCGGCGGTGCGCCGGCCGTACCGGGGCGCGGGTAGTCCGTTATAGTAACCCAGCCGATTCAACTGAATCTGCAGCCACTCGGCATACTTTCCCTGGTATCCGGTCTGCATGTCGCCCGGCAGGCCTTCAAAATTGTTCCACAGCACCCAGGCCTTGTGCGTCCATAACGCATCGAACAACGCCAGCGGAATTTCATAAGTCTCGTTGGAGCGGAACACTCCGACGTCCCCCTTGAGTCCCACCAGCGCCAGGTAACGCGACCCCCCGTCGGGTAGTGCGAGTTCCACCAGCGCGGGATAGTTGAGCGTGGTCAGCCGGTTCAGGTTGCCGTTCGATTGGTAAACGGAGAGGCCGTAATCGGTTTTCAGAATTTCCCGGGCTCGGGGGTTCAGGGTCACCGTCTCTTTCCGGAACGCGCCCCAGCGCTTGAGCACCCAGCGCGCGGCTTCAATTTTACTTTCGCCGGCAGTCAGGGTGACCAGTGCGTCAATCAACTCCTCCTCAGTGGAAACGCTCACCGCGGGTTCGGAACCCTGCGACGGGAATTCCGCCCCGGCGGCTCCTTTATCCATCGCCGGCTGATTGGCCGGGTTACCCAACGAAGAGAGAGTGCGTGTTGTGGGCGGCGGCGGGACCACCAGCCTGCCCGGTTGGGACAGGTCCATGGGAGTCTGCTGGATCATCTGGGTGAGGGTATCGCCCTGCGCCACTGGATCGGACCAGGAAAACTGCGTCTTGAAATAAATCATGATCGCGATCAGCCCGCCGATCACCACCAACCCGCCCATCAGCTTCCACAGCCCACCGCGGTTTAAAGGTTGTGGCTGGAGGTTGTCCTGTTCCTTCTCGGCATCGCGGATGATGCGGCGATCGATCTTCTTCACGCCCTGTTGATGCGC
This sequence comes from Nitrospina sp., assembly GCA_004357365.1. Lineage (GTDB taxonomy): Bacteria > Nitrospinota > Nitrospinia > Nitrospinales > Nitrospinaceae > SZUA-226. Next base: position 4,438 of record SMVT01000099.1, on the reverse strand, counting down.
TTCCGCCAGCGCCTGGTCGGCCAACCGGTTGACCAGACGGGGAATCCCGCCGGATGCCCGGAATAAGGCATCAGCGGCGGACCGGCTGAAAGCCACCTTGCCCTTGCCGCCGGCTACGTTCAATCGGTGCTGGATATAGCCGTGTGTTTCTTCCACGTTCATCGGAAACAGTTCCCACTGGTCGCTGATGCGTTGCAACAGTTGGCGCATCGACGCCCGGCCGAGGGTTTTGTTCAACTCCGGCTGGCCGATCAGCACGATCTGCAACAGTTTGTCCGTCTCGGTTTCCAGGTTGGACAGGAGGCGCAACTCCTCGAGTATTTCCGGCGCGAGGTCCTGCGCCTCGTCGACCACCAGGGCGACCCCGCGTCCCGCATTTTTCTTTTTGGCGAGGAACTGCCTGAGATGATGCAACAGTTCGTTTTTGTTCAGGCTCTGCGACGGCAGGCCGAACTCGGCGTTGATGGACTGCATCAGCTCCACGACGCCGGAACAGGGATGAACCAGGTAGGCGAAATCGATCCCCGAATTCAGCTCCTTTAAAAAATTGCGGCAGAGGGTGGTTTTGCCGGTGCCCACTTCGCCGATGATTTTCACGATCCCCCGGTTCTCCTGCAGAGCGAGGATCAGCTGGGCCAGCACTTCCTTATGCCGGGAGCTCAGATAAAAATAATTCGGATCGGGAGTGAGCTCGAAGGGTTTTTCTTTCAGTCCGAAAAATTCGAGGTAACACCGCGCCTGTTTGCGCTTGGCGATCATCACCTCGACGTCGCCATAGGCGCGGGGCGAGGACGGAGCCGCCGCTGGGGCGGATTCCGGTTCCGGCGCATCGGGAACAAAATTCAATTGCGCGTTGTATTGCGCGCGCAGGTTTTCATCCGCCAGCAGATCGTAGGCCCGCTGGACCTGCTCGATCTGCTCGGTCAGCGACCCCTGCAGGGAGCCCGGCTTGGGCCGCTCCCCGGGGTGGTCGAAATAACGGATCCAGCCCAGGTACGATTCCTTGACCTCACGCGGTGAGGCGGCCGGGGAAATGCCCAGGGCTTGGTAATGATCGGTTTGTTTGACGGTGGACACAGTGCGTTCTCCGGGGGGTTGCAGGAATTGGACCCTCGGCGGGTTTTAGCCGCCGTTCCAATATACCCAGAACAGGGACAGGTTGTAAACAAAAATAATTGAATAAACCCTTAAAAAACAATCATATCAATCATTCCGTCTGAGGGCTTGGGTGGGGATTCTGCGCCGGTAAGGGGGGGTTGACCGGAAAGGTGGGACCGGGGTATGGTGCTTGCCACGGCCCCTGGCTTGGGAATCTTAAATCATGACTCCAACTTCGCGTCATCATCCGAAATGCCCCACCTGCAAAAAGCCCGCGGTGAAGAAGGACAATGCGTTTTTCCCGTTTTGTTGCGAGCGGTGCCGGCTGATCGATCTCGGGCAATGGCTGGACGACCGCTCCCTTGACAGGGAGGGGAAACTTGCTGACCGTTGTCTGTTATTGACATTCCCTGGGCGCAACTAGGGTTTGATGTAGAGGTAGCCCTGTTCCTGCAGGTCGGCGATGCGCTTGACAGCCACCGGGTGCGCGGTGGGCTGGAACCCCGGCGTCAGCTGGTCCAACGGCCGTTTGAAAATTTTCATGGAGACCTGGCACATTTCCGGTTTCACGCCTTTGTCCAACACGATCTTCAGTTTGGACTTCAGGGCGGGGTCGATGGTTTCCTTATCGAACAGCAGGAGGGCGGGTCCGTGCACCACCACCTTGATGTCGATCTTGTCCGGTCCGCCTTCCGCTTCGATGTGCTTGCTGATGAGCGCCATGGCGTATTTGGCGGTGCCGACGTCGGAGCCGTCAATGTGATACAGCACTTTCAGTTTACCGTCGGGCGTGCGGTGGTTATCCGCTCCCGCCTGCGCGGAGACTGCTCCGGCGACCAGTAAAATTCCTGCCAGTAGAATTCGAAAAACCGGGTTGAGACGCAACATATGAACCTCCTGGAACGGTGTTCCAAAATTTTTATACTGAAATCCGGCCCTCCGCTCGGGGGATGGGATGGGGTTTGATCCGAGTCTATCACGGGGCTCGGCGTGTGGGCAAAATTTTGAGGTCCCTATTCCGGCGGGTCGGAACGGGGAATGGCGGGCAGGTCGTTGTAGCTCAATTCGTATCCGGGATACGCGTATTGGAACAGGAGATCGATCACCTGGCGGATGGCGGCGACATGGTATTTGCGCGCCGGGGCGCCGTCGAAATGCGGGTCGTCCTCCTCGATGGAAAGGGTGCCGGGCTTCAGGAAGTTGATGTAGAAGGCGCCGAGGGGACGGAACTGGTCTATCGGCTCGTCCTCCGGGCAGGAGTTGACGATGATCATGTGGATATCCTGCCCCGGCGTGGAAAACACCTCGAACAGGCCGCCTTCCTGAATGGTGTGGTGGCGGCAATAGTCCAGAATCCGTTGCGCGTCCTGGACCGATACTTCCCTGTATACGTTATGCATGCGGTCCCAATGGCGGTTGGCTTCCCCTGATTATGGGTTTTGCAGGCCCAGTTTGCAAACAAATAAAATAATGATATGTTTAAAGAAAATACCCTTTTAAGACCTTGTCCCCAGGTGACGTCATGAACGATAGACTGGAAATGCTCCTGGAAAAATTCCGGACGCTGGAACGCGAGCTGGCGATGGAGCTTCAGAAAAAGCAGGAGGAGTTTTTTTATCAGATCCACAAGAAAAAAGTCCGCTTCCAGCGGGAAATCAGACAGGAACACCGCCATTTGATGAAAGCGATTCGCTCCTATCTGGGAGATGCCCGGCCGCTGGCCATTGTCACTGCGCCGGTCATGTGGTCCTGCCTGCTTCCGGTCCTGCTCATGGATTTGATGATTACGATTTCCCAGGCCGTCTGTTTTCCCGTGTACGGCATCCCCAAGGTATGCCGGGGCGATTATATCGTACTCGACCGGCACCACCTGAGCTATCTGAATTTCATCGAGAGAATGAACTGCGTCTTTTGCGGCTATTTCAACGGTGTGGTGGCCTATGCGCGGGAAGTCGCGGCGCGTACCGAACAGCACTGGTGCCCGATCAAGCACGCCCGGCGGGTGGGGGATATTCACAGCCGCTACAAATATTTCTTCGATTATGGCGACGGCAAACGGTACCGTCAAGCAATCGAAACCGTGCGCCGCGATTTCGAAGACCTCAAAAAATAAATTTTCTTAATACCCCATTCACCTTCGGAGCCATGCTATGAGATCAAACCTCCTTTTCAAAATCATCGGAACCGCTGTGGCGGTGCTCCTGTTCATTACCGGCCTGGCTTCCGGAGCGGCGGCGGATCCCAGCGACGCCAAAGCCCGGGACATCCGGAAACTGCTCGAGGCTTCGGGAATTTACGATCAATTGAACCTCATGAAGAACAACCTGCTGAACCAGTACTCGATGGGATTCTCCCAGGCCTATCCCAAAGCCCCCGACGCCTTCTGGCAGGAGTACTATCAACTGATCGGGCAACAGGACATTGATGCCCTGGTGGAACGGATGATTCCGGTGTACGACAAAAATATGTCGCACGAGGTGATCCGCAAACTCATCGAGATGTTTGAAACCCCGTTCTGGGAGGAATGGAAGGTGAAAATGCCCGCCATCAGCCGGGAGGCGGGACAGATCGGCAGTGTCTGGGGACAGGAACTGCTTCAGTCCGACGCCTTCAACAATAGCCTGAAGGCACTGATCCGGAACCATAGGCTCGAGGACCTGAATGAATAGCAACCTGCCCATTGTAAGGCCCGATGTTCCAAACTCCCCCAACTTTCGCCTTGCCGTTCCAACCCTATCGTTCAATTAATTTCCAGCACGACCGGTATTCATTTTATAATATTCAGAGGAGTAACAATCTGCCGGAAGCTTGCCGATGTTTGATGACTTTACAAATATTTTTAAAATCCCCATCGCCGAAAAAGATCAAAAAAAGGTGGCCCAGTTGATTCAATTCATCGGCAAGATGTCACTGAAAGGCGGCGGCAAGGTCCCGCTCCTGCACATTTTGACCATTGCCGGTTTCGACCAAAAAGAGGGGATGCGCATTCAAAAAATCCGCGGCGACCTCGTCCTGAAAAGCGAGAAGGGGAAACTGGAGGGAATGTTCCTCAACACCGGCAAAAAAATACGCGAGAAGATTCCCAACGTGCCGCTGTTCACGCCGGAGATCATCGGCGAGAAAAAAATCGGCGGCCATTTCAAAGTCTCCAAAAACCAGCTGGACCTCACCCAAATCCTGGGACTGACCGTCATCAAAACCGTCGGCGACAATTTGTTTGATATCAAATTCAAAGTCCAAAAAGTCGTCCTCACCCCGAAGACAGTTGCAGTAATTTAAATCCTCGACCTAACAGGAGGCCCGATCCCGACATGCCGATGTTCAACCCGGAAGGCCTTAT
>SMVT01000098.1 GCA_004357365.1 Nitrospina sp. | reverse complement strand
TGAACAACGTATGAAAATCCTCCCGCCCTTCGGCACGGAGCCGATCGGCGGCGGCCTGATAACGCTCGACAAAGGCATCGATCAACCGCGGTTGGTCCGGCCAGCTTTTGACAAATTGGATTTCAATATCCCAAAGGCCGGATTGAGCCAGCGCGTCGCTGAAAGATTTCATATAACGTTCGGTGCTCCAGCGGCTGTATTGCGGCGCCAGACACAAAGCGACAATGCGTTGCACGCCGTCCGTCACCATCTGTTGCACCGTCTCCTGGATGAAAGGCGCCCAGGCGCGCATCCCCAGATACACTTTGAAGTCGTCGCCGTCCTGATTCAAAAGTTTTTGCAACGCCGCCGCCTGCGAGCGCGTGATGTCCAGCAAGGGCGACCCGCCGCCGATCTGCTCGTAACGATCGGTGATTTCCTGAATCACTTCCGGCGAAGAAACCCGGCCGCCGCGAATATTTTTCAGGTATTCGGGAATGTCCTGCAGGCGGGTCGGCGCGCCGTGCGCCAGCAGAAGGACCGCCGTGTGGGTAATTTTATGGGGCAGGGATATTTCACTCATGTTGATATTCATGCACCATGTCGACCACAGCCTTGACATGATCCACCGGCGTGTGTTGCAGAATGCCATGCCCCAGGTTGAAGATGTGGCCGGGCCTGCCGGCGGCGCGGCGCATGACATCGTGCACCCGTTCGCGGATGACCGGCAGGGAAGCGAACAGCAGGTTGGGGTCGAGGTTGCCTTGCACGGGAGTCTGGTGACCGATCTGACGCCACGCGTCATCCAGGTCGATGCGCCAGTCGAAACTCATGACGTCGCCCCCGGCTTGCCGCACCAAAGGTAACATGGTGGAAGTCCCGGTACTGAAATTGATCACCGGCACACCGGCGTCTTTCAATCCGTCGAACACGCGGCGGGTGTGCGGCAGAATATAGGTTTGATAATCGCCGGGATTCAGGCACCCGACCCAGCTGTCGAACACCTGCAGGGCCTGCGCCCCGGCCTTCACCTGCATCTTAAGGTAATCGACCAGCACGTCGGCCACCTTGGTCATGAGCAGAGCCCACATCTCAGGTTCCTCGTACATCATCCGTTTGGTGGTGGTGAAATCTTTCGACTTGCCGCCCTCCACCATGTAACTGGCGAGGGTGAACGGCGCGGCGGAAAATCCGATCAGCGGCATTTTGCCGGAAATCTCTCCCCGCACCATTTGCATGGCCTCGCCGACATAACCCAACTGCTCCTCGGCGTTCACCGGCTTCAGCGCTTCGACATCTTTGCGGGTGCGCACCGGACGCGGAATGGACGGACCGTCCCCCGCCGTAAACTCAAGGCCGGTGCCCATCGGCTCCAGCGGCAAAAGAATGTCCGCGAAAATGATGGCGGCGTCCAACCCCAGCACGTCCAGCGGTTGCAGGGTGACCTCGCAGGCCAACTCGGGAGTTTTGCAGAGTTCGAGAAACGTATGCTTTTCCTTGAGGTCCCGGTAGACCTTCATATACCGTCCCGCCTGGCGCATGAACCAGACCGGGGTGCAGTCCACCGGTTCGCCCCGGATAGCCTTGAGAAACCGGAAATTTCCGTTTTTATCCATGCCACCGCCTGGGTGTATTGAAATTTAAAGATTTTGATTATAGGCCGGGTATCCGGTGAATATCAAACCGTTTTTATCCGCTCGATTTCGCTCAAAACCACGGGGTCGGTCTCCCCCTGCAGGCCGGATTCCACCACCACTAAAGCCTCCGGCCCCAAAAGCTCTGCCAAGGCCCAGACCGCATGGGAACGGATGAGGGATTCCGGGTCGGCAAGCGCCTCGGTGAGCACCGGCACCGCCTCAGGCCGGCCGGAATTGCCCAGCGCCACCGCTACATTTCTGAGCAGGCCCCGGCGTTTGATGCGCTTCACCGGGCTCTTCCGGAAACGGGCGCGGAATCCCTCCTCATCCAACTGCATCAGGGCGATCAGGCCCTTGACCTCCTCCCGTTCCTGAAAGGCCGGCTCCTCGGTGGCCACAGCGTAGGAGTTCCACGGGCAGACGATCTGGCAGTCGTCGCAACCGTAGATGCGGTTGCCGATGGCCTTGCGGAATTCGTGGGGGATGGGCCCCTTGAGCTCGATGGTCAGGTAGGAGATGCATTTGCGGGAATCAAGCACATAGGGCGCGACAATAGCCCCGGTCGGGCAGATATCGATGCACTCGGTGCAGGTTCCGCAATGGTCCACCGCCGCTTCGGACAGCGGCAGGTCCACATCCACCAGGATCTCCGAGAGGAAATAATAGGACCCCAGCCCCTCGGTCAGCAGGTTGGTGTGCTTGCCGATCCAGCCCAGCCCAGCCCTCTGGGCCAGCGGTTTTTCGAGGATGGGGCCGGTATCGACATATCCTTTGGTGCGGCACCCGGGGAACTCCTCAGCCAGACATTCCTCCAACTGCCGGAGTCGGGGCTGAATGAGGTCGTGATAGTCCAGGTGCCAGGCGTAATTGGAGAGATCGCCGGTGTCCGGCTCCTTCAGAAAATCGAGGGTCCGTGGTGTAGGGAAATAATTCGTCATCAGGCAGATGACGCTTTTCACGCCGGGCAGGACCCCCTCGGGATCCAGCCGCTTGGCCCCGCCGCGCTTCATATAATACATTTCCCCGTCGTATCGGTCGGCCAGCCACTGCTCAAACCGCCTGCCGGCGGCTCCCAACTCGGGCGGGGCGACGCCCAGGCGGTCGAACCCCAGCTCCAGGGCCCGGCGGCGGATTTTCTCCAGTTTTTCCCGTGTATCCTTGCTTTCAGCCATAAGTAATATTATTGATATACATAGAGGTTTTTGATAGGGTAAGGCCTCGTCTCCCAAAAACAGGCTAACTTCAATGAATAAAACAGGTTATATCTATCACCCCCTGTACCTGGAGCATGATACCGGCGAGCACCCGGAAAATTTCGGACGCCTGGTGGCCATCGAGAAATACCTGAAAAATTCCGATATCGACGCCCAATTGCAACGGCACGATCCGCGCCCGGCCACCCTGGACGAAATCGGATTGAACCACGCCGCCGGCTATGCCGAATCCGTGCAACGCCAATGCGAAGGCGGAGCCAGCAGTCTGGACCCCGATACCGCCGTCTGCGCCCGGTCCTACGAAGCCGCCCTGCTCAGCACGGGCGCGGGGCTCAAGGCCGTCGATCTGGTGGTGGACGGCGTCTGCGACAACGTGTTCTGCGCGGTGCGCCCGCCGGGCCATCACGCCGAGCATGACCGGTCGATGGGATTCTGCGTGTTCAACAACGTCGCCATCGCCGCCGATTACGCGATCGAGAAAAAAGGCCTCGACCGCGTGTTCATCTTCGACTGGGACGTGCATCACGGCAACGGCACTCAGAACTCTTTTTACGCGAGGAGCAATGTGTATTACAGCAGTGCCCATCAGTACCCGTTTTATCCGGGCACCGGCGCGTCGGAAGAAACCGGCACCGGCGACGGCCTGGGCACCACGCTCAATTTTGCTTTACGGCCCTTTTCCGGTGACGAGGATTATCTGAGTCTGGTCAAGGACAAACTCATCCCGGAAATGATCCGGTTCAAGCCCGACCTCATTATCCTGTCCGCCGGGTTCGACGCGCACGCGGACGACCCGCTGGCGCAGATGAATGTCTCCACCGAATGTTACGGCGCCATGACCAAGATGATCGTCACCGCCGCGAATGAAATCTGCGATGGACGCCTGATTTCCATGCTGGAAGGCGGTTACGATCCGAACGCTCTGGCCAGCTCGGTTCACGCCCATTTGAAAAACCTGCTCTCATAATTTTTTAAGGAAGCGATTTTACCATGTTACAACAACACCTTCGACAGCTCACCGATAAAGTCATTGAAGCCCTCAACGTGGGGACGATGGAAATGGTCAATCTGCGCCAGACGCTCCTGACTCCGGACTTTATCCTGATCGGCCTGCTGGAGCAACAGGATTCGCGAATCGTCAAACTGCTGGAAACCTACTACCCCGAAGACAAAAAAATGACGCGGAAAATTCTGGACCGCCTGTTCGAGCTCCAGGAAGGCGAAACCAAGCACGAGGAACAGCAGATTCAGCAAATTCACCTCGCCAAGGAAACAGACACCCTGTTCGAGATCGCCCTCGACGAGGCGAAAAAGCTGGGGGACCGTTACGTCAGCGTCGGCGCCATGTTCCTGGCGCTGTTCGATCCGCGCGTGGGGCAAACGGCGGAGATTCTACAGGAATTCGGACTGAAATACAACAAGGTCAAGGAAGACCTGGAGATCATGCGCGGCGGCATCAACATCGATGAAAAAGACGGCGAAGGCAAAATGGACGTGTTGAGCCAGTACACGACCGATCTCACCGACATGGCGCGGCGCGGCGATCTGGACCCTGTCATCGGACGCGAAAAGGAAATCGACCGTATTATCCAGATCCTGTCGCGGCGCAAGAAAAACAATCCGGTATTGATCGGCGAACCGGGTGTGGGGAAAACCGTGATTGTCGAAGGACTGGCGCAAAAAATCGTGAAAGCCGAAGTGCCGCATTCGCTACTGGACAAGCGAGTCAAGGTGCTGGAGATGTCCGAGATCATCGCCGGCGCCAAAATGCGCGGCGAATTTGAAGAACGCATGAAAGCCGTGAAGGACGAGATCACCAACGCGCACGGCAGTATCATCCTGTTCATCGACGAATTGCACACCATTGTCAATGCGGGAGCGGGTGCGGGCGGCGTCGACGCCTCCAACATACTCAAAGCCGCGCTCGCCAAGGGCCAACTGCAGTGCATCGGCGCCACCACCCTCGACGATTACAAGAAGAGCATCGAGGAAGACAAGGCCCTCGCCCGCCGGTTCCAGCCGATCCTGGTTGACGAACCCTCGGTCGATGTCACTGTGGATATCCTGAACGGCCTCAAAACCAAATACGAAGAACATCATTCCATTCAGTTCCGCGACGAGGCGATCCTCGCCGCCGCGAAGTTGTCCGAGAAACACATTTACGACCGGGCGCTTCCGGACAAGGCGGTCGACCTGCTCGACGAAGCGGGCGCGAAAAAACACCTGGAGCTGATTTACGTGCCGCCGGTCATCCAGCAGTTGGAAAAGGAACGCAACGAAATCATCAAGGAACAGAAAGACGCCTTCGACGGACAGGATTTTGAAAAAGTCGCACAGCTGAGGCAGGGCGTTCTGGAGATCGACAAAAAGCTTTCCATCGAAAAGGTAAAATGGAACGCGGATTTGAACCAGGTCGACCATTCGGTGACGGCAGAGGATATCGCCAACGTGGTGGCCACCTGGACGGGCATCCCAGTCAACAAAATCCGTGAGACGGAAACCGAAAAGCTCATGAACATGGAGGAAAACCTGCACAAGCGGGTGATCGGCCAGGACAACGCCATCGTTGCCATCAGCAACGCCATCCGCCGCAACCGCGCCGGGCTCAAGGACAAGGACCGGCCCATCGGGTCGTTCCTGTTTCTCGGTCCCACCGGCGTGGGCAAAACCGAGCTGGCCAAGGCCCTCGCGGAATTTTTGCTGGATGACGAAAACCGGCTGATCCGCCTCGACATGTCCGAGTATATGGAAAAGCATTCCGTGTCCAAGATCATTGGTTCGCCGCCCGGCTATGTCGGTTACGACGAAGGCGGCCAGTTGACCGAAAAAGTTCGGCGGCATCCGTATTCCGTCATCCTGCTGGACGAGCTGGAGAAAGCGCATCCAGATGTGCTCAACATTCTTCTGCAGTTAATGGACGACGGACGGCTGACCGACGCGCACGGGCGGGTCACCAGTTTCAAGAACGCCATCATCATCGGCACGTCCAACATCGGCACCAAATCGATCACCGAAGGCAAGACCAAGGGCATCGGATTCGCGGCGGTGGAAGATTCATCGCGAGACTACGAACAGGTGCGGTCGATGGTATTGAACGAGGTGCAGAAACTGTTCAAGCCGGAATTCATCAACCGGCTGGACGACCTCATCGTATTCCATAAGCTGGAACCGGATCAAGTGCGGCAGATCGCGGATCTGATGCTGAATAACCTGACCCAGCGCTTGCAGGAAAGCGACATGACTCTCGAGGTGACCAAAAAGGTGAGAGACCAACTGGCCAAGGATGGATTCAGCGAAATGTACGGCGCCCGGCCGCTCAGGCGGTTGATCGAAGAAAAAATCGAAAACTCCATTTCCATGCGGATCATCAACGGCGAGTTCAAGCACGGCGATACGATTCACGTCGATTTCAAAAAAGGCGATTACGTTTTTACCGTGAAATAAACTTTTCTCCGCGAATCGCAGTCAGGATATTTTTTGGAACGCATCCAAAATTCACACAGGCGCATGGCGGTCATTGCTCTTCTGGTCGGGTTGGGGGTGGTCCTGCACCGGTTGGAAGCCCTGCTTCCTTTGCCCACCCCGTGGGTCAAACTGGGCCTCGCGAACATCATGACCCTGATCGCTCTGGTGTTCCTCGGATTCCGGGCGGCGGTAGAAGTCACCCTGCTGCGTGTTCTCCTCGGCTCGGTATTGGGCGGAACGTTTCTCAGCCCCACTTTTTTTCTGAGCCTGGCCGGCGGGTTGGCCTCGGTCGCCGTCATGGGTTTGTTGTACCGCGAAGGGCGGCGGGCCTTCAGCCTGGTGGGCATCAGCGTGGCGGCGGCCTATGCCCACACCACCGCGATTTTCATATGCGTGTTTTATTTATTCATTCAACAGGGCGCGTTTTTCAATTTATTGCCGGTGTTCCTCACCTTTTCTTTGATCTCCGGCATCCTCACCGGCCTGCTGGCAAACAACATCACCCGGCATCTGACGCATGCGGGCATATCTTTTTAAAAATCCCCTATCCACTTCCTCTACAATGTTTTAGACTTCGCCCGGGTTTTCCTTTACACTGAAAATCTAGCCGGATTTCACAGATCAACCGAATTTCGATGGCGCCCGTGAAGCTTTCTATCATCATCCCCGTTTACAACGAAAAAGATACGCTCCGCACCCTGCTGACCCGGGTGGAAGCGGTCGACTACCAAAAGGAAATCGTGCTGGTGGACGACTGTTCCACCGACGGCACCCGCGAAATCGTCCAGGATTATCAGGGCCGGGAGGGGTATACGGTGTTGATGCACACCAAAAACCTGGGCAAGGGCGCCGCGCTCCGCAGCGGGTTTGCCGAGGCGAAGGGAGACATCATCATCATTCAGGACGCGGACCTGGAATACGATCCGCGCGAATACGGCAAACTGCTGGAGCCGATTCTGGACGGGCGGGCGGACGTCGTTTACGGGTCGCGGTTTCTGGGCGGGCCCCATCGCGTGCTGTTCTTCTGGCATTACCTCGGCAACATGGTGTTGACCACCCTATCCAACATACTGACCAACCTGAACCTGACGGACATGGAAACCTGTTACAAGGCGTTCACCCGGAAGGTGCTGGATTCCCTGACCCTCAAATGTAACCGGTTCGGGTTCGAGCCGGAATTCACCAGCAAGGTCGCCAAACGAAAATTCAGAATCTACGAAGTTCCCATTTCGTATAGCGGGCGGGATTATACGGAAGGAAAAAAAATCGGATGGAAAGACGGCTTTGCGGCGATGTGGTATATCATCCGCTTTCGGCTGTTTGATTGAGCCGGAAATTCTCAATCGTAGCGATGAATGGTGCCATCGCGGATGCCTTGTTCAAAGATCCGGGTCTCCCGGGCGATGAGACGGCTCAACGCCAGCAGGGCGATGAGATTGGGAACGGCCATCAGCCCATTCATGGCTCCTGAAAAATCCCAGACAAATTGCAATTCGCTCACCGCGCCGACATAGACGACTCCGATCCAGGTCATCCTGTAAAACGGGATAAAACGTTCACCTGCCAGATATTCAAAACATTTTTCGCCGTAATAGCACCAGCCGAGGATGGTTGAAAACGCGAACGTGACCACGCTCAGGGTGACGATCCACTGCCCCCACTCGCCGGGCAATCCGGCGCTGAAAGCCTGAAGCGTCAACTCGACGCCAGTTTTCCCTGAATTCCAGACGCCCGTGGTCGAAAGCACGAGTCCGGTCAACGAACACACGATGATGGTATCGAGAAACGTTCCGGTCATGGACACCAGCGCCTGCTTGGCGGGTTGATTGGTTTTCGCCGCGGCGGCAACGATGGGGGCGCTTCCCAGACCGGATTCGTTGGAGAACAATCCCCGTTCCACACCGAACCGAATGGCCTGCGCCAGCGTCGCTCCGGCAAAGCCGCCGCTGGCCGCGGTGCTGCTCATCGCCTGCTTGAACAAAAGCGCGAGGCCTGCCGGCAATTCCGCTATGTTGCCGAGGATGATCACCAACGATCCCGTAAAATACAGCAACACCATGATGGGAACAAAAAAGGAAACGACCTGGGCGATGCGTTGGATGCCGCCCAGGATCACCAGCCCGGTAAACACCGCCAGGATGACGCCGACCGCTTCTTTGTTGATGGAAAAAACTTTAACGAGGGCCAGGGTTGAGGTGTTGGCCTGGACCATGTTCCCGATCCCGAACGCGGCGACGGCCCCGCACACCGCAAAACAGATCCCCAGCCATTTCCAACCCAACCCGGTTTCGATGTAATACATGGGCCCGCCGGATATTTCTCCACGGGGGTTGACCTGCCGGTACCGCACGGCCAGAAACGCTTCGGCGTATTTGGTGGCCATGCCGAACAGGGCGGCTATCCACATCCATACCACCGCACCCGGTCCGCCGAGGGTCATCGCGGTGGCCACGCCGGCGATGTTGCCGCTGCCGATGGTCGCGGCGAGGGCGATCATCAACGCGCCAAAATGGGAAACATCTCCTTCCCCTTCCCGCTCGCGGGAAAACGTGAGACGCAATGCATAGGGTAATAAGCGAAACTGAATGCCCCGTAGTTGAATCGTCAGCCAGATGCCCGTGCCCACCAGCAGGGTCAGCAGCCAGGGGCCCCAGAGGATTCCGTTTAAGTCTGCAAAAAACCGGTTGATGTCATTCATAGTGGGGCGGGGTTGATTCAGGAAAGTAAGAGGTGCCGGTGGATCAAGGGGTATGGGCTGTCATGGGTTCCGGTAGTTTTAAATAGGCGGAAAGGCGGCCAGGGAATAAAGGTTATTTTTCGGAATTTTTTTGCTGGGCGGCTTCCTTCTTTTTGGCTTCCGCTTTTTTCTTTTTCGAATCCTTCATCGCCTTTTCCAGTTTCTTGATGAGATCGGCCTGCTGTCGGCCTTCGTCCTGAATGCGGTTCAGGATGCCCACAATCCGGGTCTTGAGTCCAGCCCCGATGCCCTTCGTCTCTTTATCCATCGCCACGCTTTTTTGTAAAAACGCATGCACCGGCTTGAGCGCCTTCACCTTGGTGGCCGCCAGCTCCTTGCTCAGGCTTTCCTTCTCGGGGAGATTACCCTGAATGGCTATGGTCGCGCCCCGGCCGTTGGAAGCATTGGGCCGGGCTCCTTTATAGCGTTTCGCCAGGGCTACTCCTTTCTGCAACACCTTGATGGTTTTCTTCACGAGGGCTTCATCCTGTTTGGTGAACGGTTGATCCTCACCGCTTCCCGGCGCCGCGCCTCTATCACCTCCGGTGCCGGTCTGACCCGGCCTCCCGGGGGCCACCGACGGCGGAGAGCCCGGGTCGACCACTCCCCTGAATTTTTTCAGGGTGTTTTCTTTTCGGTATTTCAGGGGGATGCTGTTGGGATTGTCAGTAAAATGGGTCTTCCCCTGATCGTCCTGGTATTTGTATATTTTCGCCAAACCTGAATCGGGCGCACACACCATCATCCCTAACAGCGCTAAAATCATGAGGATTGCCGGGCCCCGGAGGCCGCTCCTGAAAGGCTTCATATTTCGATCGTCGATTAAATGTAACCGTAAACAATTCAAATATTTACCACACCTTTAAGATTATATCAAGGGAAGTTAAACTCTGCTATACTTTAATTTTAGTTGAATTTCGTTCCATTGCGACCCGAGAAAATTCGTGACTCCCAGTCCATTACTATACGTCGACGACAATATCTATCATCTGTATCCCGAATACCGCATCGTCGGTTTTTATTTGTATGATGTCTACGACGAAATGGTGGCCCGCATTCAGGGCCTGTTGGTGGAACCGGAAACCTACAAACCGCGCTACTTGGTTATGACGATTGGCGGATTTTTATTCACCGACGGGAAAATGGTGCTGTTCCCCAAAAAGCACTGTGAGGGCCATGAGTTGGGAAAAGTCAGAACCTCCTGGCGGCGCGATTCCATCCAGCAATCTCCCGCCATCGACGATCCTAACTCGGTTACCCTGGAACGGGAGCAGGTCATCCTGGGCTACTATGACCTGGAGCCGTATTGGGACGTGACGGAAACCAACCTCAATCCCTGAGTCCTCTTTCTTCACCTTAACCTGTTTGAATCCGCACCAGCAACCGGTCGACCGCCTCCGAAACGTCTTGGACGCTGATGTCTTCAATGCAAAACGGTTTGTTATGGGGAGAGGGTTTGCATTCTTTGAAAAAGTTGTGACGGCAGGGCGAACAGGAAAAATTCCTGGTGACGATTTCCTTTTTGGCGGGTTCGATGCAGGGATCGGTGGTTTTGGGACTGCCCGGACCGAACAGGGCCACCAGGGGGGTTCCCACCATGGCCGCCAGGTTCATCAGGCCGCTGTCGTTGGCGATCAACAGAGTGCAGTTTTTGAGCAGGGCCAGCACCTCCTGCATGTTCTGTCCGGCGACCAGCAGGGAATGCTCCCGCGGACAGTATTGCCGCACCTGCTCGATCAACTCCGCTTCCGCCGCGCTCCCCAGCAGAAGAATTTTAGCGCCGCGTTGCTTGATCAGGCTCTGGCATAAAATGCCGAACCGCTCCATGTGCCATCGCTTTTCCGGTTTGGACGCTCCGGGCTGAACCGCCACCAGGAGATCGCCGGGAGCGATGCCCTGTTGCAAAAGCCATTCCGCCTGCTGTTCCACCTCTTCCTTTGAAACCACCGGGTCGAACGTTTTTTCCACCCGATCGATTCCCAGGCAGGATACGATTCCGGAATAGTAGTCGATGGCGTGAACGGATTTCGAATCCTTTCGTTTCGCCACCGGATGCGTCAACAAAAACCCGCGGCCTTCCGTTGGGTATCCGATCCGAATGTTCGCTCCAGACAGCCAGGCCAGCACCGTACTGCGAAACGAATTGGGAAACACCACCGCCAGGTCGAATTGATATTTTCGCAGACCCCGCGCAAACTGGCAGGCCGACCAGAAACCATCTTTCGGGGAGAATGGAATTTTAATGACCGAATCGAGGGCGGGATGGTGCCGCAGAAATTCATGAGCGGGAGGATGCGCCACCGCGGTGATCCGCACATCGGGCCGGCAGGCGCGGATCGCCTGTACCGTGGGCAGCACGAACACCACGTCGCCCAGCCAGTGCGGCATCCATAATAGAATATGATTCAGATCCAGTTCGTCAAGACGGATCGGATGGTCCATAGCGCATCCCCTGTTGCCCCTTCGCGGCGCCCCTCTGACCGGCTGGAACCGGCTATCTGACCCGGCGGATGGCCGCTCCCAGTTGGGATAACTTTTTGTCCATGTCCTGGTATCCCCGGTCGATATGATAGACCCGCGAAACCACCGTGTCCCGGTCCGCGACCAGCCCGGCCAGAACGAGACAGGCGCTGGCCCGAAGATCGGTGGCCATCACCGGAGCGCCGCTCAATTGCTCCACCCCGGTGACCATCGCCGTGTGGCCTTCGATGACGATATCCGCCCCCATGCGCTTGAGTTCCGCCACGTGCATGAACCGGTTTTCGAACACCGTTTCGGTGATCAGGCTCCGGCCCTTGGCGAGGGTCATCAGCGTCATGAACTGCGCCTGCACATCCGTAGCAAAACCGGGATAAGGATGCGTCCGGATATGCACCGGCAACAATTCGCCATTGCCCTGAACCCGGAGGGAGTTGTCTCTTTCCTCAAGACCGACCCCGGCCTCGCGAAGTTTCAGGTTAATGGCCTCCAGATGGGACGGGTTGCAATTCAGGACTTCCACATCGCCGCCGGTGATCGCCGCGGCGATCATATAGGTCGCCGCCTCAATCCGGTCCGGTAGAATCCGGCAATTGATCGGTTTGAGCGAGGTCACGCCCTGAATGACGATCTTGTCGGACCCGGCGCCTTCAATCTTCGCGCCGGAAGCATTCAACACCTCGGCCAGAAAACCCACTTCCGGTTCTCTCGCGCAATTTTCCAGTATCGTTTCTCCCTCGGCCAGAACCGCCGCCATCATGACGTTCATGGTGCCGGTGACCGTCACCGAATCGAAAATATGATGTGTTCCTTTCAATTGTTTGGCGATGCCGTGTACATATCCCTTCTCCAGCGTGATATCTGCGCCTAGCGCTTCCAGGCCCTTGATGTGCAGGTCGATCGGCCGCGCGCCGATGGCGCACCCGCCGGGCAGGGACACTTTGGCCTCGCCCAGCCGCGCCAGCAAAGGTCCCAGCACGAGGCACGACGCGCGCATGGTGGACACCAGATCGTACGGCGCGACGGGGTTGTTGACGCCGGCGGTGTCCAGCGTCACGCGGTCCCCTTTAATATGATCGCCCACCGCGCCCAGCTCCTGTACGAGATGGAGCATGGTGGTCACGTCACGCACCCCCGGCACGTTGTGGATTTCATTTCGCCCTGCGGTCAGCAACGTCGCCGCCAGCACCGGCAAAACCGCGTTCTTGGCGCCGCTAATGGTGACCTGGCCCTGCAACCGGTGGCCGCCTTCCACGATAATTCTATCCATGCGCCCTCTTCGCGGAAACCACGCGGCCCTTTCCGCTCAAATCCTGAATGATTTTAATTTCCTCAAACCCGCTGTGAGCTTGAAGTTTCTGCGCCACGGGCTCGGCCTGGCCATCCCCCACTTCGACAATCAAATGACCTTCCGGTTTTAAATAATCGAACGCATTGGGAATGAGACGCCGGTAACAGGCCAGGCCGTCCGGCCCGCCCTCCAGCGCGGCCCGGGGTTCGTAATCGCGGACGTCGGGCATGAGGCGCTCCATTTCCTGGGAAGGGATGTAAGGGGGATTGGAAAGAATAAAGTCATACGGACCGCTGTCTTTCAGGTTCCAGGGTTTCATCATATCCATCAGCAACAATTCGATCCGTTCCGCCACCTGATGCCGAAGCGCGTTGTCCCGCGTCACGGCCAAGGCATCCGCCGAGCAATCCACCGCCGTAATCCAGGCCTGCGGAAACTCTAGGGCGGCAACCACCGCGAGGATGCCCGACCCGGTTCCTACATCCAGAACGCGCAGGGCCGCGTCACGGGCCCCGCCTCCGGCCAGCTCCAGCATCCGCTCGATCAGCCCCTCGGTTTCCGGCCGGGGGATCAAAACGTTCGGGTTCACGGTGAAGTCCAGCGACCAGAACTCCCGGCGGCCGGTGATGTAGGCCAGCGGTTCCTTCCGGCAACGGCGCTGAACGAGTTGCCGGAAATGTTCTTCCTGAAGTTCCGTCAATGCTTCATCTGAATGAAGAATGAGGTCTTCTTTCCGGACCTCCAGAACCTGCCTCAGGAGCAGTTCCGCTTCCAATGGCGATGACTCGATGCCTTGCGCGGAAAGCAAGCCCCTCGCCTCCCGAAGGCCGCTCTGAATGGTGGTTGAAGTCTTGTGGGAGGAGTCCATCATGGTATCTTACCCGAAATGAATTTTGGATGCTTTCAGTTTTGATTGCCTTTCAGAGCCTCGGCCTGAAAATACAGTGCCAGTTTTTCCAAAATCTCGTCGAGGTCACCTGCCATGATCTGCGACAATTTGTGGAGTGTGAGGCCGATGCGGTGATCCGTCACCCGCTCCTGCGGGAAATTATAGGTTCGGATGCGTTCGCTCCGGTCACCGCTGCCGATCTGTTGCTTGCGGTGGGCTGCCAGCTCGGCCTGCTGTTTGCGTTGTTCCTCGTCGTATAAACGGGCGCGCAGGACCTTCATCGCTTTGTCCTTGTTTTTGTGTTGCGACTTTTCATCCTGGCAAGTCACGACGATCCCGCTGGGAACGTGGGTGATGCGTAC
>SMVT01000097.1 GCA_004357365.1 Nitrospina sp. | reverse complement strand
GTTTTATCCGACACGATATACTCCATTCTCCAAGGGGCCCAGAGTTTGTCCATGGGGCCGGGTCTCCGGTGTGTGGCAATCGCGGTCAAAAATTGCTGGTTCCTGACGGCCGTCGGCCGGGAAACAGGCTTTCGAAAATCATCCGGGTTTTGTCTTTCATGACGCGGGCGTCTTGCGGGGACCGTTCGTGGTCGTAGCCCAGCAGGTGAAGTATGCCGTGAATGGCCAGCAGGATCAACTCCTCATTGAAACTGAGATGATGCTCCTCCGCTTGGCGGGCCGCTGTTTCCACCGATATAACCACGTCGCCCAGCAGGGTTTTCCCCTTTTCGTTGACGGCCTCCTCGTCTTGCGGGAAGGATAACACATCGGTGGCTTGGTCGAGGTTGCGGTAGGTCTTGTTCAACCGGCGGATTTCGGCGTCGTCGGTTAACAGCAGGCTCAGCTCGCACTCGGTCTCTTCCATATTTTCAAGGACTTGGGCGATCTGGGACCGGAACCGGGAGGAGTCCACCGGGTATTGATCCTGGTTGTTTTGGAGCAGAATTTCCATGTCTGGCCGATAAAGGGAGAGGTCAGCGGGAATCGGCACCGGAATTGCCATTGGAGGCGTTTTTGCGTTCGTCCTCGTAGGCGTGGACGATGTGCTGGACCAAGTCGTGCCGGACCACGTCCTTTTCGTTGAAGTGGATAATCCGAATGCCCTCGATCTTCTTGAGGATATTTTTGGCGTGAACGAGTCCGGATGGGGTGCCCGTGGGCAGGTCGACCTGGGTGATGTCGCCGGTGACCACCATTTTGGAGCGGGACCCCAGCCGCGTCAGAAACATCTTCATCTGCGGCACTGTCGAGTTCTGGGCCTCATCGAGAATGACGAAGGCGTCGTTGAGCGTGCGGCCGCGCATGTAGGCCAGCGGGGCGATCTCGATATAGCCTTCCTGAATCATCTGCTGGGCCTGGTTGTACTCCACCATGTCGTACAGCGCGTCGTACAGCGGCATAAGATAGGGATGGATTTTCTCGGCGATGTCGCCCGGCAGGTAGCCCAGTTTTTCGCCGGCTTCCACCGCGGGCCGGGTCAGGATAATACGCTGGTATTGGTGCTTGAGGAAGGCTTCCACCGCCATGGCCACGGCGAGATAGGTTTTGCCGGTTCCCGCCGGCCCGATGGCCAGCACCATATCGTGGTCGCGGATCGACCGGATCATTTCCCGCTGGTGGGTTCCCTTGGGAGTGATGAACCCTTTTTTCGGGGAGACGGTGATCCGCTCGCTGAACAGGGAGATCAGGTCCACTTCCGGGTCTTCCGCCGCCAGCCGGATAGCGAATTTGATATCGCCGTTCTGCAATTTCTGGC
Organism: Nitrospina sp.; assembly: GCA_004357365.1. GTDB lineage: Bacteria > Nitrospinota > Nitrospinia > Nitrospinales > Nitrospinaceae > SZUA-226. The sequence continues at coordinate 11,097 of SMVT01000097.1, read as the reverse complement.
CCTGGCCCATCATTTCCTGCAGTTGCAGGAGCAGGCGCTCGACGGCTTCGACGTCCCTCGGTTCGCCGGTGATTTTGATATGGTTTTCCCGGGTGGTGATGCGGACGTTGAACTTCTTTTCGATCTGTTTGAGGTTGAGGTCCTGGGTTCCGAAGATATCCGGAATATACTGGCCGGTTTCGAGGAGTAAATCTCTGGTGGTGGAGTCGTTCAAACGGTTCAATTCCCTGCGAGTGATTAATGCCATTATAGCTCTTGGCTTTCGCCGATGTCAAATCCGGAGACCATTCCTATCCTTTATTTTAAAAAGGGTTATGGTTGAGCCATTTAGGACCCTCCGCTACCCGCGGCGGCCCGCGATCAGGCTCAGAAACTCACTACGCGTACTGGGATTGGATTTGAAAAATCCCAGCATCGAGCTGGTGATGGTGCAGGCATTCTGTTTTTCCACGCCCCGCATGGACATGCACAGGTGAAGCGCATCGATCACCACGGCGACGCCTTTCGGTTTCAGAATTTCCTGCAGGCAGTTGGCGATCTGGGTGGTGAGCCGCTCCTGAACCTGCAGGCGGCGGCCGAAGGTTTCGACGATCCGCGGAATCTTGCTGAGTCCGATGATTTTGCCGTCGGGCAGATACGCCACGTGGCATTTCCCGAAAAACGGAAGCAAATGGTGCTCGCACAGGCTGAACACGTCGATGTCTTTCACAATCACCATTTCGTCGGTGTTGGGATCTTCATACAGGGCGTCGTTGACCAACTCCTCGATATTGACCCAATACCCGCTGGTCAGGAATTTCATCGACTTGGCGACGCGTTCCGGGGTGTTTTGCAGGCCCTTACGCGAGGGGTCCTCGCCCAGTTCAACCAGTAATTTTTCAATCAAATCTTTCACGGGAATTTCCTCTGTAAATTACGAAATTGCGTTCGGATTCGTACAGTTTGATTTCGTGCAACTCACCGCCTTCCAGTTTGGATTCCAGCACCTCCCAGAAATGGATGGCCAGGTTTTCCGCGGTGGGAATGATGTCCTTTAAAAAGGGCACATCGACGTTCAGGTTCTTGTGATCCACCTTCAGGATGATCTCTTCATTGACCAGCTTTTTGAGCACCTTGAGGTCCAGCACCATCCCGGTTTCGGGATGCACCTCGCCCCTGACGGTGACTTCCATCACATAGTTGTGGCCGTGCCCGTTGGGGTTGCTGCACAGGCCGAAGACTTCCGCGTTTTTTTCATCGGAGTATTCGGGGTTGAACAACGTGTGGCTGGCGCAGAATTCGAGTTTTCGAGTGATATAAATCATACCTATTTCAGGTATTTCCGTTTGTTGTCGGTGATATGAAATCCGGGTCCGTACAGATGGAACGTGGAGTTGGAAATGGTTTTTTGGAGCTTGCCTCCACAATGCTCACAGGTGTCCAGAGGGGGATCGTCTGTTTTTTGCAGCGCCTCCGTGTGCTTTTTGCATTGTTGGCACTGGTACTCATAAATGGGCATGAACTATTCCTCCAAAAATCAATACAATCTCCGCCATTCGTTTTTCATTATACCATCCGGGACCCAGTGTATTTCCTGTTTTTCCTCCCGCAACTGCCTCCGAAAAATTTTAAGGGTTTTCAAGATATTATCCTTTAACCCCTCTGCAATAAAGACTTTTGTGGGTAAAGTGAGCCCGAATTCCTGCTCGTAGATTCCGACCATGATCCCGACGCCGTCGGTCAGAATCTGGAGGATGATGAATTTCTCCAGCCAGTGTTTTTTCTGCACGGCCTTCGGCATCATATAGGTGAAATTCTCCTTCTTACTGCCGGACCGCATGACCGCTTTGCCCGATTCGACTTTCTTGAATCCCAGCGACTGGACGGTTTCTTCCAATTCGGGGAAGATCATCTTCCTGGGAAAGATCACCAAGCCGAAGTTTTCCGGATTGGAGTAGAGCTGGTATTCATACCCGGAACCCGCCGTTTTTCCTGAGACGGGCAGGGCGAGGACCAGCACCCATGCCCAAACGGTGACGGCCATTCGTGTCTGGAGGTGTCTTTTCATTGACTCCCTTTCCGGGAATTCCCGGTTATTCCTGGATCTCGGTCTGGCTGAAGAAATAGGAAATTTCAAACGCCGCATTCTCGGCGGAGTCCGATCCGTGGACGGAGTTTTTTCCGATATCGATGGCGAAATCCTTGCGGATGGTGCCCGCGTCCGCGTCTTTGGGGTTGGTGGCGCCCATCAGCTTCCGCCATTCCGGGATGGCGTTATCGCGGGCCATGACCATAAGCACGACCGGACCGGTGCACATGGAAGCGGTCAGGTCCTTGAAGAAGTGCCGGTCCTTGTGAACATTATAAAACCCTTCCACGACGGGCAGGGTCAAACGCGTCCGTTTCATGGCCGCAATGCGGAATTCGTTGGATTCGATCCGGTCCAGAATTTTTCCAATGAGATTGCGTTCGACCGCATCGGGTTTGATGATCGCCAGCGTTTTTTCCATAATTTGAATGATACTCCCCGTTAAAATAAATGGTTGATCCGGATAAAAAAAAGGTATTTGGGCGTGGCCCAAATACCTTTAAAATTCCAATCGGAAATATTATCTCAGAACCACGCCGACGCGTTTGATCACAAACCGGTCTTCCAGGTTTTCGATCCATGTCATTTCGATGGCGTTCTTTTTTGCGACTTCATCACAAATATAAACACAGATTTCGCAGGATTTGCACCGGTCCACCGAGACGTAGGCCGATTTGTCCTGTTCGCTGTAATTGATGCAATTGGATTCCGGACAATACGTCGTACAGAGGTGGCAATTGGATTGGGAGCAGATATCCTTATTTACGTCAGCAATGTAATACATGATTTCTCCAGTAAGTGCTCGTTAAACAGCAACCGTTTTTTCTTCTGATTCCGCGTGAACGCCCCATTTGTGATCGACAGCGTATTGGTACGCCGCCATGAGCGCGTCCGTGTTCGCCTGGAGCAGTTTCGCCTTTTTGGCGAATTTCTTTTCGATGACGCTGTCGAGGGCGGCGGTTCCGCCGGAAACCACGATCCCTTTCCCGATGAACCGGTCCTTAACGGATGCTTTCAGCGAATCCGTGTCCGGCATGCCAAGAATGGCGGCGATGGCGCCACACATGCACATATTGGTGGCCAGCTCGGTTTTGGCGACCTCATTCGCTATTTGCGTGGCGGGAATGTAATAAATCCGGGCGCCTTTCTCTTTCAGCTCGCGCGTTTCGTCCGGAACGAATTTGATCGGCTTCGTGTTGTTGATCAAGACGACACCGCTATCCTTCAATCCGGTGTAGAACGGCATGGTGTAGGATTTACCCAGAGTGATGACCTGTTCGCTGAAAATCATCAGCACGTTAGGATAAACGATTTCTCCGATTTCGTAGATCACTTCATTGGAAATCCGCACATAACTTTCCACGGGGGCGTTGCGTTTTTCCGAACCGAAGAAGGGCACCAGGGAGCTGAATCCCTTGGAAATGACCACCGCGTTGCTCAGAATATGAGACGCGGTGACGACACCTTGACCGCCTAGTCCGGCCATACGCACATTGTAACGTTTAACATCTAACATGGGTTTGCAACCTCCTCGTTATTTTTTGGCTTTCGCTTTGGCTAGTTCTTTGTGTTTCTTTTCAACTTCGGTGATGTAGGCTTTGGCGTCGTCTGTCATAAATTCTTCGAAACCATACCGGTCCTTTTCCACATCGAAGGCATCCTGCATAACATCGGGAGTGGGGATGGCATATTCAATGTTGCAGGAGGTATAGGCCTGAATGTACGTGGGGCCGACTTCCCGCGCGATCAGAACCGCCCGGCGGATGGTGCGCATAACGCGGGAAGGATTGGTCGGTGCGATTTGCACGATATAGACGCAACCGGCAACCTTGGCCAGACTCAGGGCATCGATTTTATCGACCTCTTTTCCCCGGGGAGCCATTTTCAGAACTTTCCCCTTCAGAGTCATGCCGCTCTCCTGACCGCCGGTGTTGCCGTACACTTCGTTGTCCAGCATGATGGTGGTGAATTTTTCCCTGCGGAACCAGGAATGCATGAGGCCCTGGAACCCGATATCGATCAATCCGCCGTCTCCGGCCATGACCACCACGTCTTTGAACTGATTGGGAAAGCGCAGTTCCAGGCCGCGTTTCAGCCCGGAGGCCACGGAGTTGCTGTCGCCGTAGTTCCCGTAAATAAACGGAATGTTGGCTTGGGCGATGATCAGCCGTCCGCAACCGGCGGTCCCGACATTGATGGTGTGTTCCGGGTTGGGCAGAGCCATCATGACCAATCGGATGAACAGGGTCATGGCACAGCCGGCGCACATGGGATGCTCTTCGACGAGTTCCTTGAATTTGCCCATTTCACTGACTTTCACCTCACGGCCGTACTGACCGTGTTTGATCAGATCCCGGTATTCGATGGGCAGCAGTTCTTCAAAACCTGGAGAAGGCCTGATAGTTTCTAATGACATGGTTTAGTACCTTTCTATATATAAATTCCGTTAGTTTCAATTAAGTAGAAATAACAGTGTCTTTAAAAAGGAAAACTCAGGTTCTCCCTGAAATACCTGGTGAATGATCGGCCAAACGTCGTCAGTATAATCAAATGACCGCCGCGATTCAACCTCCGATGATTGAACTTATTTGCGGGCTTTCGCCAGCCATTCCAGAATTATTTCGGTCGGCATGCTCATGCCCCCGTAAACGCGCGGTCCCGCAATAATTTCAGCGGTGATTAGGCCGTACAGGGTGGAGCACAATTCCTTGTGCAACCAGCCCGCCTGGTTGAATTCCGGAACCAGAATCTTTTTGGCGTTTTTCAAAGCCGCAAGGATCTCTACTTTTGGCCAGGGACGGATGGTTTTGATTTTAATCAATCCGACTTTCCGTCCGGCTTCCCCTTCCTGGCGAACCGCTTCCCGCGCCTGGGAAACACAGGCGCCGGAGGAAACGACGAATATCTCGGCATCGGGATTGATCACTTCGATCAGGTCGCCGAGGTATTTTCTCCAGTACTTGGCGGAACGCTCAACCGCCGCAAAGACTTCCTGCTGCCAGCTGGCGTGCATGTGGTAACTGATGAAGTTACTCTTCTGAATAGGGGAGTCACGGGAAATACGCGCCGGCGGATTTTCGTTGTCCATCGACGGGACCGCGTTACGCCAGCCGTCGCGCGGCGGCAGTTTATAATCTTGAGAAAACATGGACACTTGGCCGCGGGCGTGGGTGACGAAGAAACCGTCCACCGAAACCACGGCCGGCAAGGTGACGTCCACTTCCTCCGAGACCATGAACGCGGCCAGGGTATAATCGAAAAAGTCCTGCTGGTTTTCGGCATGGGCGTGCAGAATGCCGGTGTTCAGCAGGAAGGAAATTTCAATATTGTCGGGCTGGATGGCCAGAGGAGTGTTGATGACGCGGCACATGTTCATCAGCACCAGCGGGGTGCGCGCTCCCGGCCACGAAGAAATGGCTTCCATGCCCCGCATGAGACCGGGACCGGCGGTCGCCGTCAACGCCCGCACACCGGCGCGGGACGCTCCGCCGATGGCGGACATCACCCCGATTTCTTCCTCACCCCGGTAATAATCCTTGATATAACCCTCGTCATAAAGGTAACCCGCCTGTTGCATGGTTTCACTCTGCGGGGTGATGGGATATGAAATGGCGATATCTACATTGGCACGGCGGATGGCTTCGCGGGCCGCTTCACTACCGGTGATAAACTCAGTTTCCCGCGGTGCTTCGTGGAACAGCCACTCGGGGTCCTTGACCTCCTGTAAATCCCCCTTCGGTACCCAGTCGGCTTTGATTTGGGTGCTTTGAGACATAACAACTCCTCTATTTTAAAGCTATTGGCGTGACTTCAATATAGCTGATAATGATTAATTCGAAAGTCTAAGGAACCGTGGGCAAAGCAAGGACCTGTGGCGCCCACTTGTCTAAATAAGTGCTACAAAATATCATGATTACAAGGACAATACAATTTTAATAAGCGCATTTTTTTTGGAAAGGGTCATTCCCTTTTCCCCACGGATGCTCCGGTCGGGAACCGCCTGCCATCGGAGCCCCTGAAAGTCAAAAAACCGTTTAAAATTCAATTAGTTAAGCAAGTATTGTGGGATGCGGAAGGCGCTTGGATCAAGTTCATGGCGAAACGTTTGTGCAACGCGCCTTAAGGCCGGGGGTTGGCTTCTTCCAGGAACCGAATCGGGCTCATTTTTCCAGCATCTTTTCCAGGTCCTGGAGCTCCTTGAAGTATACGAACGCTTTGTCCAGAAATTCATTCAACGATTTGTCGTTGTAAAACTTGAGAGTTTTGTCCGCCAGTTCCGTGGTGTGGCACAGGTCGTATTTCAGGGTGCCGGCATCCCGATATTTAATGACATCCACCTCCCAGTGAATCCGGGAGACGTCTTCCTGCGGGCTAGTGACCGCCACGATGCCATAATCATGCACCCGGTACAGGAATTGCGTGCCCCCCCCGCCGTTGGGTTCGATGCGGGTGAGTACCTGGTTTTCCTGGGTTAACATGAGAGGCTCCTAAATCAGGCGGTTGGCCCGAAAACCGTTGTATTCACCGGGTCATTTGGTATAAATTCTAATAAGGTTCCTGTCTGCTGGAGACAAGCTTATCAAAGATTCGGTTGAAATCAAAATCTTTGAACGATTAATTGGAAAACCCGAGTGGAAAGTCCTATGAAACCAATTGAGTTGAATAATCCTGCGGAAATAGAAGAGTTTCTCGGTAAAATCAGTTTTACCGGAAAAGGCTTTACTTCCGAGGCCCTGCTGTTGCAGGTTTATGAGGCGGGGCTGGATTATCCGGACTTTTTAAAGGCGGAAGGGGAGGACCCCGGAGCCAGTTACGACGGCCAGTCCCCGGCTTGGGCCAAGTATCATATCCGCCAGGGCAAACGGGTGTTCATGGTGTATGGTGGGGACAAACGTGAACGCAGGACCCATTTTTCCGAGACCCCCTGAGCTTTTTTTCATCTAAACCCTACCAGCGAATCCTGAGAGCCGATGCCCGCTTAGCCGTGCCTCTCGTGGATTCAATAATCATTTTGGAGAACGCGTATCATGCAGTTTGACAAGGAAACCCAAATCCACATTCTCCGGGTTGCCGGCGAACGGGCCGGCGGCAGCGATATCGCCGAAGTCGACCAGAGAATCGTGCAGGTGATGGATATGCATCCCGAATTCAACGCCACTTGGGAAATGGGCGATATGGCCATCTACCCCCAGGAAATCGACGGCAAGGTTATTAATCCCTTTGTGCACACCGTCTGGCACGTCATGGTGGACAAGCAGATTCATGACGAATCGCCGGAGTTCGTGGCCGAGGCCTATACCCGCCTGATGGAGGAGGGATTGGATTCGCATGAGGCCCTCCACGCGATCATCGGCATCTATGCGGAAATATACTATAGCAACTTCCGCAAGGGGGATTCGTTCAGCAACCTGGATTACGAGACCAACCTCGCCCGCCTGTCGGTCAACACCGAAAACCCCAAGGAATAATCACTCCGACTGGCCGGGTTTGAGCGGTTCGTGGCACACCTCGCAATGGTCGAGGTTGTAGTCGTTGGGGTGCATGCATTTCGGGCATTGCAGGGTCTTTTCTTCCCGGTAGGTTTGATGAAACGGCGTGAGGCATTTTTCGCACCACGCCGACTGCGTCACGTTCTCCGTCCCGCAATTTTTACAAACACGTTTCTCGCTCATGGTTTTGGGATGCTGAAAACCGGCTGCGGGATTTTTATTTTGGAGGGGAAAGGGGATCTCTGAGGTCCGCCCGTCTTACAGACAGCGGGCGATGGTCTTGCCGAGGTCGGCCGGGCTCTTCACCACCTTGATGCCGCACTTTTTCATCACCTTCATTTTGCTTTCCGCGGTGCCCTGTCCGCCGGAGATGATGGCGCCGGCATGGCCCATGCGCCGTCCCGGAGGAGCGGTCTGGCCCGCAATGAATCCCACCACCGGTTTGGTGATGTTCTTCTTGATGAAGTAGGCTGCTTCCTCCTCCGCCGTTCCGCCGATCTCACCGATCAGGCAGATCGCCTTGGTAGTCCGGTCTCTCTGGAACAGCTTCAACGTGTCGATGTAGCGGGTGCCGATGATGGGATCGCCGCCGATGCCGACACAGGTCGACTGGCCGATGCCCAAAGCCGTCAACTGGCCCACCGCTTCGTAGGTCAGGGTGCCACTGCGGGAGATGATGCCGACGTTGCCCTTTTTATGAATATGCGCGGGCATGATGCCGATCTTGCATTTGCCCGGCGAGATGATGCCCGGGCAGTTGGGTCCGATCAAACGCGAACCGGAATCCTTGATATAGTCGTACACCTCCACCATGTCGTACACTGGAATGCCTTCGCTGATGCAGATGATCAGAGGCACGCCCGCGTCGGCGGCTTCCAGGATGGCGTCGGCCGCAAACGCCGGAGGGACGAAGATCATGGTCGCGTTGGCCTGGGTCTTGTCCACCGCCTGTTTGACGGTATTGAACACCGGAACATCGTCCATCACGGTCTGGCCGCCCTTGCCGGGGGTGACGCCCGCCACCAAATGGGTGCCGTATTCCCGGCACTGCCCCGCATGAAACAGGCCTTCCCGGCCGGTGATGCCTTGCACCAGCAGTCTTGTTTTTTCGTCAACCAGTATGCTCATTGGATCGCCTGCACCGCTTTCTTGGCGGCATCTTTCATGCCTTGGCCGATGATGAAGTTGAGGCCGGAGTCCTTCAGGATTTGGTGACCTTCCGCCATATTGGTGCCTTCCATACGGATTACCACCGGAATTTGAAGGTTGATTGTCTTCGTCGCCGCGACCACACCCGCCGCGAGGATGTCGCACCGCAGAATGCCGCCGAAGATGTTGATCAAGATCGCTTTGACTTTTTTGTCGGAAACGAGGATGCGGAATGCGTTTTCGATCTGCTCCTCGTTCGCGCCGCCGCCCACGTCGAGGAAGTTGGCCGGTTCGCCGCCGGAATGCTTGATGATGTCCATCGTCGCCATCGCCAGGCCCGCCCCGTTGACCATGCAACCGATGTTGCCGTCCAGTTGTATGTAGTTGAGGTTATGCTTGCTGGCTTCGATTTCGTTGGGGTCTTCCTCGTCCAGGTCGCGGAATTCCTGCGTGTCCTTGTGGCGTGCCAGCGCGTTGTCGTCGATATCGATTTTCGCGTCGAGAGCCAGCACCCCGTCGTCCCCGGTGATCACCAGCGGATTGATCTCCAGCATGGACAAATCCTCTTTCACGAAACACTGGTACAGATTCATGATGAAGGGGACGGCCTTTTTGAGCGCTTCGCCTTTGATGTTCAGCGCGAAGGCGATTTTGCGCGCCAGGTAGGGTTTGACGCCGACCACGGGGTTGATGACTTCCGTAATGATTTTTTCCGGGGTTTCGGCGGCGACCTCTTCGATTTCCATGCCGCCGGCCTCGCTGGCCATGATCATCACCCGGCTGGTCTGGCGGTCGATGAGGAGGCTGATGTACAGCTCCCTGGCAATCTCCATACCCTCTTCGATCAGCACCTTGCGGACCCTTCGGCCTTTCGGCCCGGTCTGGTGGGTGACCAGGGTCATTCCCAGAATATCGCCGGCGTGCTGTTCGGCTTCCTGCGGGCTCTTGGCGAGTTTGACGCCGCCGCCCTTGCCGCGTCCGCCGGCGTGAATCTGCGCCTTGACCACCACCACCGGCGTGCCGATTTCCTCCGCCGCGCGGACCGCCTCGGATTTGTCGTGGATCAGTATTCCGTTGGGGACGGGAACGTTGTATTTCCGAAACAGTTCCTTACCCTGGTATTCGTGGATGTTCATAAACGCGTCTGCCTTGAAACCGGATTTCGGTAAATTATTCAGATGGGAGGCAAACTTTTATCACAAGCGTTTTCCATTGTCAAAAAAAAGCTGACCGCTCCGCGCGGGGCGAACTTTAAACCTTGGGATGCGAAAATTACTCATAGGTCGAGGCTTGATGCCTCAGCGAAAAATGCTCCGGGCCTGGCCCGGTCAGCAGCGGGCCGCGAAACGGGTTCCCGGAGGCCCAGATTCCGGCGGGGCCGACGGCTCGGGAGCAGTTTCGGCGAGGCGGTTCCAGGCGTCGCGCAGGGGCGACAGGACTTTGACGATGGATTCCAGATAAATTTTTTCTGAATCGATGTTGGCCTGGAGCAACTGGTTCAAAACGAACTGATACAACTGCTCCAGGGTCTTGGAGAGATCGCCGCCCTTTTTCAGGTCCAGTGCCAGCGACAATTCGTTGATGATGTCATGAGCCTTGAGGATATGGGTGCTCTGCCCGGCCACGTCTTTTTGATCCATGCACTGCATGGCCTTGTTCACCGCCTGCAGCGCCCCGTCGTACAGCATCAGGATCAGTTGCGCCTGATTGGCGGTGGCAATGTCATTGGTCTGGTAACTGCGTAATCCGTGGTGCGGTGCCATGTGTGTTCCCTGTCTTGTGCTCGAAGTCCGGTTTAATTCTGCCGGTCGAAAAAGCTCGACAGATTCTGCAACGCCTGCTGGAACGCGTTTCGCTGGGCGTTGAGCCTGCCCAGAATGATTTCCAGATTGATAAATTCCTGCCGAATCTTTTTTTCAAATAATTCCAGACGGTCGTCCATCCTCAGCAGGGTATCGTTCAAGTCGTCGATGGATTTGGTCAATGAATCCAGCTCCGAAGTCAATGGCCCCTGTTGCGACGAATCGAGCAGGATGGAGAGGTGCTGCTTCAACTGCGGGATCACGCCCAGAGAAAGGGTGATCGTCCCGTAACTGGCGTCGACCAAAGAAGCCATGCTGAAACTCAATCCTTCCGCATCGGTTCCCGCCGCGCCGGTAAAGAACGCGCCGTTGTCGACCGCATCGACAAAAGTTCCGGCGCCCGCCGGGCTCAACTGGGGAACACCGCCCACCACCTGCACGTCGTAGATGCCGGCGACGGTGTTGTCGGTGAACCCGACAAACGTGACGTTGGCGTCGGTGGTGCTACCCAAAGAAGTAAACAGGTATGCCACACTGTCGAGTTCCGTGGTCTACCCATGAATCAGTTCCACATCGACCTTATACTGCG
>SMVT01000096.1 GCA_004357365.1 Nitrospina sp. | reverse complement strand
TCGATTCTTCCTGGGTGTCCGGCGCGGCAGGACTTTCGTTCGCCCCCAGCGGTTGGGCCACCATCAGGGACAAAGCCGCCGCCGCCCAGAACAGTTGCCCGGTTTGCTTTAACGAAATCGTTTTCATCTGACCTCTCCTTTAAGGGGTGAGATCATCATTCCTCGGGTTCTTCTTTCTTGTCATCCGCGACTAAAGTTTTGAAAGATTCCTTGAGGATATTTTTGCCTTTTTTAACGCCGCCCCGGTCTTCCTCAAGCTGGGCCTCCTCGGATTTTTTACCCAGGTATTTTCCGGTCGGGCCGGAGGCGCGTTTGACTGCAGGCTCTTCGGAGGTTTCGGCCTGTGCCTGTTTAGCGGTGCCGGATTCCTTTTGCTTGGCCTGCCGGGTTTTGGCGGGTGACGCTTGGCCTGCCGGTGGGTCTTTCTTGTCGCCGCCACCGAGAATTGTTTTGAGGGCGGCGGTCACCCCGGATTCTTCCTTCCCGGAGGATTTAACCACCGTATCCAAGGTTTTCGCCTTGTCCTTGGCGGCATCCACCCCGATCAGTTTTTTAAAGGAATCCTTGAGCGTGGCCTGGGTTTCCGTCTTGGCGGTTTTAGCCTCAGGCTTGTCCCCCTTCTGTTTCTGTGTGGCGCTGACCGTGGGAGCAATATTGAGGGGATTCAGCGGATTTTGCTTGGCTTTCTCTGGATCTATCTTTTGATCGTCATCGCCGCCTATCAGTTTTTTGAGCGTTTTGGTGAGCAGACCGGGTTCTTCCTTTTCAGGCGCTTTCCCGGAAGCTTTTTCGAGTTTAACCTGGGAGGCGTCCTCCTTCTTGGCGTCATCCCCCCCCACCAGCAACTTCAGGGTTTTAGTGAGGAAACTCTCCTCTTCCTTCTCAGGTTTTTTTACCTGAGCTTTTTGCGCCTCGGATTTTTTTGATTGGGCGGTCTTTACTTTTTTCTTTTTTGGCTTGGAAGCCTTTTTAACTTCCTTCTTTTTGGTTTTTTCCGGTTTTGGGACAACCGCTGTTTCGGCGGGTTTCTCCGGAAGGGCAAGCTGGAGAGCCTCATTACCTACGGTGACTGCCAATTTAAAAGACCCCTCGGATGGGGAGGCCGCCAGTGGCCGATTCATGGAGAAATCGGGTGCGGTGGAGTATGCGGCCAGAGCCGGTCCGCTTTCCATCAAACCCAGCAGCGCCAGCATCGCAAAACTGATTCCAAGAAAATTAATTCGCCGCATCGAGTCTCTCCGTAAATAAACCTATTCAATAGTATAAGCCCTGGGACCGGTTTTGGCACTCCTTAAAACAACCGGTGAATTCCCCTGAAATATGCGATTTTAAAGGGGGAACCGGCGGCATCGGGGAAAACGGGAAAAGGTCTTGAAATTATATCCGGTTTTAGTCACAATGGCCCAACCCGGTATTTTTAAAGGAAAATCATGCTCGCGTTTGCCAAAGACATCAACCAAAAGGAACCGAACCATCCCGAGGAAGGCAAGAATGCCAAACTCAAGGAGTACATGGACTATCAGCGGAAGATCCACCATGAAAAATTGATCTACCATGCGCTGGACCATGCCAAAACCTACCTGCAGAAAACCATCAATGACATGCTGGGGGATGAAAACAAACTCAAAGGATACCTGGAAAAAGCGTTCCCGGTATCCCACCGGTACGCCGACTCCGATACGCTGATGCTGATGTTGCGCAAACTGATCAACGCCCACAACGCCAGCAACAACTGGTATCGCCTGAACCGTTTTTATTTCGGCCTGGTGTATGACGCCCTCAACCGGTTCGTCCAGATTTACAACCGGCTGATCCGCGAGGGGCCGGAACAAAGCGAGGAGTACGGCATCACCCCCCGGGTGGAAATCGATTTCGACGATTGGGTCCGGTCATACTTCCACGATCTCGATTTCATGATCGGCGTGTCCACGTCTTACGTGCATTTCACTTTCCGCAAACGCAATCTCGCCATCGAAGGTTTCATCAGGGAGAAAGTGGAAGCCGGAACGGCGCACGCCGATGCCCTCCGGGAAGCGAGCCAGAAATTCAATATCGAAGACGATGCGGTCAAAATTCTGTCCAATAAAACCATCGACCCGAAGGACCTGGAATTGTTTTACACCTCGGCGGAAAACCCGATCTACGAGTTTCTGTATGACTCCAGCTCGGAAGACGGTTTTCTGGACGGCGAATGCCTGCTCGATCACTCCTATTTCCTCGGCCATCAACTCAAGGGCTTGTCCGAGGTGGAAGCCGAATCGGTGTTCAGCGAAATTGAAAGGCTTTCAAAACACTAACCATTGTGTTAAGGTATGCCCGGTTGATCGGCAACCGAGCCCCAAAGCTCCAAAAATCTTCTAACCTGAACGGAAATCATGAGCGATAAACACGACATGGCCTGGGATGATATCCATGAAGCGGGTGACCCCCGGGGCCGGGGTCGCGGCGGCGGGGGACGCGGCGGCGGGCCGGGCGACGAAGACCGGGGCCCGCAGTTTCAAATGCCGCCCTTTAAAATCCCCAAACTGACCCCCAAGACCCTGATCATCGGACTGCTGGTGGTGCTCGCCCTCTGGATCGGTCCCAGCGTGGTGTACACCGTGGCGCAGGATGAAGTCGGCGTGGTGACGCGTTTCGGAGAATATGTGCGCACCACCCCGCCGGGATTGCAATTCAAACTCCCCTCACCCTTCGAGCATGTGGAGACGCCGACAGTCCGCAAGGTGCGGGCCGCCACCGTGGGTTTCCGCCAACGGGGAAACCAGGAACAGGACCGGCCCAACGAATCGCTGATGCTGACGGGTGACGAAAACATCGTCGATATCGACCTGGTGGTGCAGTACCACATCGTCGACGCCAAGAACTATCTGTTCAACATCCGCAACCAGGCCAAGGCGGTGCACGACGTGGCCGAAACCGCCATTCGCGGCATCATCGGCAACCGGCCGATCGACGACGTGCTGACCGTCGGCAAGGCGGAAATTCAAATCCAGGTGAAAGATGCCATGCAGGTCATTCTGGACAAGTACGAAAGCGGCATTCAAATATTGAATGCCCAGCTCAAAGACGTCAGCCCGCCAAATGCGGTCGACAGCGCTTTTAAAGACGTGCAAAGCGCCAAGGAAGACAAGGACCGCTTCATCAACGAGGCGAAAGGCTACCGCAACACGATAATCCCGGAAGCACGCGGTAAAGCGGCCCAGCTCATCGCCCATGCCGAGGGCTACCGGGAAGAAGTGATCAACAAGGCGAAGGGTGACGCGCACCGGTTCCTGGCGCAATATAAAGAATACAAAAAAGCGCCGCAAGTCACCAAAAAACGGATTTACCTGGAAACGATGGAAGAAATCTATCCGCACATGAACAAGATCATTATCTCGGAAGGTCAAGGCGGCATTCTGCCCATTCTGCCGCTGACCCAAAACCTGGGAGAGGCGTTCGGCAACCGCTCCGGTAAATAATATGAAAATGAAACCGATTTCTATCATCATTGTGGTCGTGCTGATTCTGATTCTGTCGGGGTCGATGTTCACCGTCAACATGAAGCAGAACGCCATTGTCCTGCAATTCCAGGAGTATAAAGAAACGATCACCAAGCCGGGATTGTACTTCAAGATTCCGTTGCTCCAGGAGGTCCGGTTTTTCACCAAAATGCTGCTGGTGCTGGACGCCCCGCCGGCCGACATCATCACCAGAGACAAGAAAACCATGGTGATTGATAATTTCAGCATGTGGCGCATCAAGGATCCGCTGTTGTTCCTGCAGACGTTGCAGTCAGAACGGGCGGGCGAGTCCCGGCTGGACGACATCATCAAATCCGAACTGCGGGTGGAGCTGGGCACGCACAACCTGATCGACGTGGTGACCATAACGCGCGAAGAGATCATGGCAAAAGTCACCCATGAAGCCAATATCAAGGCGGCGGAATACGGCATCGACGTGATGGACGTGAGCATCAAGCGGGCCGACCTCCCGGAAGACAACGCCCAGAAAGTGTACAACCGCATGCGTTCCGAACGCGAGCGGATCGCCAAAAAATACCGCTCGGAAGGCGCGGAAGAAGCCACCAAGATCCGCGCGGGAACCGATAAGGAAAAAGTGATTCTGATCGCCCGAGCATATAGAAAGGAACAGGAAATCCGCGGCAACGGCGACGCCCGCGCCACTAAGATCTACGCGGATGCGTACAACCGGGACCGGGAGTTTTACGCATTCATGCGCTCCATGCAGGCGTACAAAAATTCCCTGCAAACCGGCACCACGGTCCTGCTCTCGGAAAAATCCGATTTTCTGAAGTACCTGCACAAATCCCGGTAAACCAAGGTCGTCCGACCGCTATGATCCCGACCCCCAGCCTTCCCACAGGTCCATGAATATTCTTATCGTCGGCGCCGGCATTGTCGGCTTCAACCTGGCGCAGGAACTGTCCCACGAAGGCCACGACATTTCGATCATCGACGCCGATCCCGAAAAAATCAAACTGATCTCGGAGAAACTGGACGTGCTCGCCGTCCGCGGCAACGGCTGTCTGCCGAGCACGCTGATCCAGGGGCGCATTCGCGACGCGGAAATGGTCATCGCCGTCACCGACAAGGACGAGATCAACCTGATGGTGTGCTTCCTCGCTCATAAGTTCGAAGTGAAGGAACGTTTCGCCCGCCTGCGCAACATGGAACTGACCGGCGAGAGCCAGGTCTTCAAACCGGAGGAACTGTTTGTCGACCACGCCATCAACCCGGCGGAGATCATCATCGACTCCATTCTCAAGATCATCAAAACCCCCGGTGCGGTGAACGTCGCCGAATTCGCCAACGGCCAGATTTTTTTTCGCGGATTCGACGTGCCGGCGGACGCGCCTTTGGCCGGCAAAACCATCGAGGAAATCCGCGAAGTGTGCGAACTCAACGCCTTCCTGGTGGTGGCGATCGTGCGCGAAGGCAAAATGATCATCCCGAAATACGAAAACCGGATCCAGGCGGGTGACAAAATTTACGTTCTGGTCGACCACGATTTTCTGCCGCTGATTCTGCCCATGCTCAACAGGCAGGTGGATGAAATCCAGAAGATCATCATCTACGGGGCCAGCCAGATAGCGGTCCACCTGGCCCGGGAACTGAATGAATTCATCAGCGACGTCTCCATCATCGAACCCTCCCTCGAAAAGGCCAACGAAGCGGCGGACACCCTGGAGGACACGGTGATCCTGCACGGAAGCGGCACCGACCCGGATCTGTTCAACGACATTAATATGAAAGACGCGGATCTGTTTCTCGCCCTGTCCAACAACGACGAAATGAACATCCTCTCCGCCCTGTTGGCCAAAAAGCACGGCGCCAAGCGGGCCGCCGTCATCACCAACGATCCGGATTACCTGCCCATCCTGGATTCCATCGGAATAGATGTCACTATCAACCCCCGGCTGATCACCGTTTCGGAAATTCTCAAGCATCTGCGCAAGGGGCAGGTGGTCAATCTGTACAAACTGATCGAAGGCGAAGCCGAGGTGCTGGAAATCGTAATCAGCGCCGAAAGCGCGGCGGCCGGCCGCCTCATCAACCAGCTCCACATGCCGGAGCATTCCATCATCGGCGCCGTTTTGCGAGTGGACGGCGAAATGGTGGTGCCCGGAGGGTCCACCGAAATCCTGGAAGGCGACACGGTGATCGTGGTGACCCTGCCGGACTGCATCGGTAAAATCGAAAAAATCTTCGGCAAAAAATCCTCGTTCTTCTCCTGATGAACCTCAAGGCGATCTTCAATGTTATCGGCATCCTGCTGATTCTGCTTTCCGGCATCCTGCTGGTGCCGCTGGCGGTGTCGCTTTACTATGCCGATCCCGCGCCGAACCCTCAATGGACGCCGCAGGCGGCTTTTCTCGCGTCCTGTATCGGCTCCGGCGTTACCGGCCTGCTGCTCTGGAAACTGCTGCCGCCCGGCATTGAAAAACTTCGGGAGCGGGAAGGTTTCGTCATCGTCGGCGTGGCCTGGCTCATCATCACCTTTTTCGGAGCCCTGCCGTTTTATCTGACGGGCATCTGCCCGCAGTTCGTCGACGCCTATTTCGAAAGCATGAGCGGGTTCACCACCACCGGCGCATCGATCCTGACCCACATCGACACGCTGCCCCACGGCATTCTGTTCTGGCGGAACCTGATGCAATGGCTGGGCGGCATGGGCATCATCATCCTGTCGCTGGCCATCTTCCCGGCGCTGGGGATCGGCAGTTTCCAGTTGTTCAAGGCCGAAATCCCGGGCGGCGCCACGGTGGAGCGCATGAAACCGCGCCTCGCGGAAACCGCGAAAGTTTTGTGGAAAACCTACCTGGTACTGACGCTGGCGGAAATCGTCCTGCTCATGGCGGGGGGGATGGAACTGTTCGACGCGGTCTGCCACACGTTTTCAACCATGGCCACGGGAGGCTTCTCGCCCCACCAGGCCAGCGTCGGGCATTTCAACAACCTCTATTTTGAAACCGTCATCATCCTGTTCATGTTCCTGGGCGGGGTGAACTTCGCACTGCATTACAATCTTATTCTGGGAAACTTTAAAGTCGTTTTCCAGAATCCGGAGTTACGTTTTTACGTGTTGATGATCGTCATCGCGGTGGCCGTCACCACCCTCGGCCTGGCGCACGCCACCGGCGATAGTCTGGAACACGCGTTCCGGCGGGCGGCGTTCAACGTCGTTTCCATCAACTCCACCACCGGTTACACCACCGACGATTTCAACCTGTGGCCCGATTACCTCAGAATCCTCCTGGTGGTCATCATGATGGTGGGCGCCTGTTCCGGCTCCACCAGCGGCTCGTTTAAAATCATCCGGGTCATTATTCTGTTCAAAGTCATTGTCCGGGAACTGCAGAAACTGATTCATCCGCGCGCGGTGGTGCGCATCAAGGTAGGCAAAAAACCCCTGCCGACGGATTATGTGATGAACGTGGTGGCGCTGGCGGGAATGTTCCTGGGGCTGACGGTGACGGGATGCATCGCCCTGGCGTGGATGGGCGTCGATTTGACCACGGCGCTCAGTGCATCCGTCGCCTGCCTGTTCAATATCGGGCCCGGTATGGGGCAGGTCGGCCCCACCGCGAATTATGCCGCCCTTCCGGAAGCCGGAAAATGGATTTTAATTTTATGGATGTTAATGGGCCGCCTCGAAATTTTCGGCATCCTGCTGCTGTTTCTGCCTGTCACCTGGAGGAAATAGCCACTATTTCATTGATTTTGACCCCCTGATTGATTAGTATTCTCCTGTTTCCTTTCAGACGAATAATCGGTCGGGTCGACGCGCCTCCACACCCTTATTCGTTTTCCCAATGAATTGATTGATTTTTTCATATCCTCCAACAGACCGGAGCACTGTATTGTAAGCAATCAGGATTCCCTGAAAACAGGGAAACTGTCATCTTAAGGATTGACTCGGAATGAACACGACATCGAATCCCCTTAAAATTACGGAAGTGGTTTTAAGAGACGCCCATCAGTCGTTGCTGGCCACCCGCATGAAAACCGAGGATATGCTCCCGATCGCGGAAAAGCTGGATTCCGTCGGCTTCTTCTCGCTGGAGATGTGGGGCGGCGCCACGTTCGACACCTGCATCCGCTTTTTGAACGAAGACCCGTGGGAGCGGTGCCTGCAACTCAAAAAGAAAATGCCCAAGACTCCGTTCCAGATGCTGCTCCGGGGACAAAACTGCGTGGGTTACCGCCATTACGCCGACGATATCGTCGAGCGCTTCGTCAAACAATCGTCCGACGTGGGGATCGATATTTTCCGCATCTTCGACGCGCTCAACGATCTGCGCAATATTGAAGTCGCGGTCAAAACCGCCAAGAAATGCGGCGCCACGGTGGAAGGCTGCATCAGTTACACCGTCAGCCCGGTGCACAACATCGAGCTGTATATCAAGATGGCCCGGGATCTGGTCGACCTGGGAGCGGACATCCTGTGCATCAAGGACATGGCGGGCCTGCTGACCCCGCAGACGACCCTTGCTTTGATCAGCGAAATCAAAAACACCATCAAGATTCCCATTCATCTCCACACCCACTCCACCACCGGACTGGCGGGGATGAATATCCAGTGCGCCATCGATCAGGGAGTCGATATGGTCGATACCGCCATCTCCTCGATGTCCATGGGGACCTCACACTACGCCACCGAATGCGTGGTGGCCGCCCTCCAGGGAACGCCGCGGGACACCGGGCTGGATCTGCACCTTTTGGAAGAAATCGCCGACTACTTCAAGGAGGTCCGCAAGCATTACGCCAAGTTTGAAAGCAACTTCGTGGGCGTGGATATCAAAATTCTCGAATCACAGATACCCGGCGGCATGATCTCCAACATGGAAAACCAACTGCGGGAACAGAACGCCCTCGACAAACTCGAGGAAGTGCTGAAAGAAGTGCCCCGCGTGCGGAAAGATTTGGGATACCCGCCGCTGGTCACCCCCACCAGCCAGATTGTCGGCTCGCAGGCCACGTTGAACGTGCTGACCGGCGAACGCTACAAGATCATCACCAAGGAAACGCGCGAATGCATACTGGGCAAATACGGCAAACTCCCGGCGGCAATCGATCCGGAACTTTTGGAGAAAGTGGCGAAGGGCCAGAAGATGATCGACTGCCGTCCCGCCGACCTGTTGGTGCCGGAATGGGATACGGTGGTCGCGGAAGTGGGAGACAAGGCCAAAAACGACGCGGACCGTCTGACCTATGCCATGTT
>SMVT01000095.1 GCA_004357365.1 Nitrospina sp. | reverse complement strand
TGGCCGGATCGGGATTCGCCACAAAATCTTTGACTTTCGCCTCGTAGTGCAATCCGGTCCGGTCCACTGCCTTTTTCATCTGAGAGGCGCTTAGCGGCTGGGGTTCCCGGGAAACCAGTTTTTTGAGATTGGCCTGTAACTGTTCTAATTGCCCGGGCTCCAGATTCAGCGCTTTGAATACCGTGAGGGGGCCGTCCAGAAATATCTTCTTCAATCCCGAAAGCACCTGAACAAGCGGTTGCCGCCCCGGAAGATAATTTTTAAGAACCGTCAACCCCGGAGAGGGACGGGTCGCGGCAGGTGGCGCCGGTGCTGGTTCCAACTCCAATATAAATTGGTCCGCACTCACGGGCCGGGCGTGCAGGGTGACCGGCCTGCCCGGCTGAAGGTCGGCGGCATGTTTGACGGTGATCTGCTGTCCCTGAAACCGGACCTGAACGGTTTGTGGATTCACCACACGCACCACTTCCGCCTTCACTTTATGCCCCGCTTGGATGCCCAATCGTTGTAAGTCCGCCCGAGTAACGGTTTCGTTGACCTTCGTGTCGGGGGCAGGCAATGTTTCCTTCTTGTCCGGGACAGGCAATGTTTCCCTGTTGACCGGAGGGGCCGCTGGCGCCTTCCCGTCCGGAATCTTTTGCGTGGTGGATGGGTTTCCGGTGCCCGCCTCGTGATTTTTGGGTGTCCCCTGCCCGCTTTGGTGAGGAACGGTCAACCGATGGTGTATGGACGTTTTATCGCCGGCAGGCGGGTTGGGTGTGCCGGCTTCCTTGGCAGCCTCAGCCGGAGCGGTTTTAGGCGAAGAGGCCACAGGAACGGGTTCCATCAACTTCAGTATCGGGTTGGGGTGAACCTGCTCGACCTTGACGGTGATCGCCTGCCCGGGACTGACGGACCGTGGAAACTGCAGCAACACTTTTTCTCCCCGAAACTCGACGACCGCCTTCTGTTCGGGAAGCACTTGGACCACTTTCCCCGGCAGGGTCTGGCCCGCGGAAAAATTCCGGATGAAGGCGTCCAGTTTGATGGTTTCCAGTTTCAGCGACAGGGCATGGGAAAAAATTGGACGCAGTGTATTAGGAGAAAGATTTTCTCACAACATAAGCCGGGAAATTGATCTGGGTTAAACCACAATATCGAGATGAGACCCCTGGGTGTCTTCCGTGGTGTCCTGGGGCCACACACTCCCCTTTCCTTCCTCATCGGCATTTTGGGCGGAATTCTTGATGCGCAGGCGCCTGCGCCGTCCGGGTCCATCCGGATGGGTGGGTTCATTGGGATTGGCCTCTTCCGGGTCCTGGAGTTCCGTGCGTTTCTTCTCATCCAGTAAAACGCGCTCCTGGTCCTGAATCTGGTCCGCGGCAAGCTGCAGCACCTGTTGCGCTTGCACTTTTTCCACTGCGGAACTCATCTGCAAAACCTGCTGAAGATTGACGGGCTCGATGACCGGCATGGCGATAACCACCTTTTAAATAAAGGTTTACATTATCAATATACAACCTTCATCGGGCATGTCAAGCCGCCCCACCCGGCTCAGGACGGGCTGATCACAAACTCGGTGAAAACAATATTGATGATGGTGCCGGTGCCGCTTAAGAGAAGCGAGTTGGAGGCGGTCAGAATTTCTCTTTTGACCTTTTCCTCCAGGGTAACGCGGCCCTTTTCAAAATCTTTGGCTTTCTTCCGGCTGAGCAGGGAGTACACGGTTTGGCGGATCAAAGGCCGGATCTTGTCGATGTCTCTGTGAAGTCTGCGATTACTCAATACCAGATGTGCGGTGACATGGAGAAAGCGCCCGGTTTCCCTTTTTTTACTGCGAATGGGAATAAAAAACGGTTTCAGCGGATAGATATTGGGTTTCTGAATTTGAACAAAAGCGGGAATCAGAGATTCGGCCGGTGGCGGTTTCACCGCTGCCATGTGAGGCGCAACCGCACTTGTTTCCATGAAACTGAGAATGGACCAACTCGCGGCCCACACCAGAAACACCGCCGCCGAAATTCCCAACAGCGGTTTGGGGTCGAGCAGCCGCTTCAGAGGATGGACCCGCAGGTCTTCCTGGATCGCCCTCTCTTCTTCTTCCTTTAACAGGCGCTCGATCTCTTCCGCTTCACGCAAATTGAGATCGGGTAACCCGCCCACTCTTTGTTCGGCCATGGATTTTAAACCGCCTTTTCTTTCAATTGATGAAACAGAGCTTCGACTTTTTCCTTCAACTCAGGATAACCGGAATCGTTACGAAGTATATAATCCGCGAATTTGATTTTTTCCTCCAGAGGCATCTGTTGACGCAGTCTTCTTTCGGCATCGGGCCGGGAAAACTTTTTTTCGGCCAGAATTCTTTGAATCTGGGTTTCTTCGTCACAGGCAACCACAATGACCTTATCGACTTTGCGGTAATTCCCCGATTCAATGAGCAGGGCCGCATCCAGAACGACCAGTGCGGAAGGATCGCTTTCCCGGATTTTGTTATACAGCCTCTGCTCTTCCGCAAAGACCCGGGGGTGGAGGATGGCCTCCAGTGCTTCTTTTTTCCCGGTATCGTTAAAAACCATATCGGCTATTTTTCCCCGGTCTAAAGTGCCTTCGTCCCTCAAAACCCCGCTTCCCAGAAAATCGACGATTTCATGGAAGGCCGGTTGTCCGGGTTCCACCAGGGAGCGGGTGATGGTATCGGCATCGATCACGTGGGCACCCAAATCGCTGAGCATTTGCCCGACGGTGGTTTTTCCGGAACCCATGCCACCGGTCAGGCCGGCCAAAAGAGCCACGGCGCCTCCAACTGTTAAAAAGAAAATCGATTAAAGGGAAATCAGGACATCCTCATACAGCCGCATCATCATTTTGGTGATCGGCCCCGGCTTGCCCTCCCCGATGGGCCGGCCATCCAGGGAGGTGACCGGCATCACCCTCTTGATGGTCCCGGTGATGAAGGCCTCCTCCGCGTTTTGAAGAATTTCCGGAGGCCACTCACCTTCCTCCACCAACACGCCGTTTTCACGCGCCAGGCGAAGAACCACTTCCCGGGTGATCCCCGACAGAATACCGCAATCCAGCGACGGGGTCATCAGGCGCTGGTCGCAGACAAAGAAGAAATTGCTGGTGGTGCATTCGGTCAGTTGTCCGGTCGGGTTCAGCATCAGCGCGTCGGCTGCACCCACTTGGCGGGCTTCCATCTTGGCCAGAACGTTATTCAGATAATTTCCGGTTTTAATGCCCGGGTTCAACGCTTCTTTGGGATTTCTTTTAATGGAGACCAGGGCGACCTTGATCCCATGCGTGTAGTTCTCTTTCGGGTATGGCATAGCGTGTATGACAAAAATCAGGACGTTCGGCCGGGTGCAGGACTCGGGATCGATATCGATCTCTCCCACACCCCGGGTGACGATGATGCGGATATATGATTCCGGATTTCCGGCGGCCTCCACGGTTTTTTCAATTTCCCGCATCATGGCGTCGTCGGCCAGGGGAATCTCCAGAGAAATGGCGCGGGCGGAATTTAGCAGGCGTTTCAGATGTTCCTGAACAAAACAGAGTCGCCCCTTGTATGTACTGACCACTTCATAGACGCTGTCGCCGAACAGGAAGCCATGGTCGAACACCGAGATGTGCGCTTCCGGTTGGATATCCCCATTTAAACTGATGCGAGTGGTCATAACGGGTGTCGTTCAGGAAAGGAGGTTCATCATAAATGGATGAGGCATTTTTGTATTGCGATGGGCTGGTTTAATTTTGATCGTCGGCAATATCATTCAGGATTTTATCGAGGTGTTCACGATCCTCTTCGGTGTAATCATCTTGAGGAGGCCAATCGGCATCCGTTAAGGAAGAGAGGTTTTCCTGCAATGATTCATGGCGATCAGCAATTCTCTGTTTAAGGCCATCGATACTCGGTATTTTCTGCCGAATCCCCTTTAGAGAACCGGGAAGCGTACGGGTGAATCCGGGATCCATTTCGATATTGTCCCGGAAATCGTCGACCCATTCTTCCAGATAAGGGGCCACCATGGAATCTTCCGTCCAACGGGCGTAGGTTTCATCGAACCACTGCAGGGGAAACATGCAGACGATCACCAGGAAGACACCCTTCACCATCCCGAACAGGCCGCCGAGTAATCGGTCCCAGCCCGATATGGTGTGGGTGGAATGGAGAAATTTTTTGACCACGCGTCCGAGCAGGGCCACAAACAGCAGACCGGTCAGAAACAACACGATAAAACTGAGAATATTGGCCACCGTCTCCTCGGTGATCACATCCCCGATGAACGAGGCGCAATCGGCGTAGAGATTCAGGGCCAGCATATAGGCGGTGACCAGAGCCACCAGGGAAAAGGCCTCTCGCACCATTCCCTTCCAGACGGAGTAGAGAATGCTGACACCAATGATGATCAATGCGAAGATATCAAAGGAAACCATTTCAATCTTTCCTGACGGTCAAAATCCCCTGAAAATCATGAATGCCCCCTGCGCCGTAAAGGGTTTTGTAAATAACATAGTTCCTAAGGACTTTTTTAACATAGTTCCGGGTTTCCTTGAAGGGGATGCTTTCCATGAATTCCAGCGGTTTTAAAACGGAACGTACCTTGATCCACTGTCGGACTTTGCCGGGGCCGGCGTTGTAGGATGCCAGTGCGAATATGATGTTATCCTCAAAGTCATTCAGCATTTCATGCAAATATTTTACACCCAATTGAATATTGACTGCCGGTTTTTTCAAATCTTTCTGATCGGGAGGTTTCTCCCCCATGGAACGCGCCACCCGGGAGGCGGTGGACGGGAGAAGTTGCATCAGGCCGATAGCCTGTGCGGAGGAAACCACTTTTTTATTGAATGCGCTTTCCTGGCGCATCAGGGCCAGAACCAGATAAGGACTCAATCGGTATTGCGCGCTTTCCTGGGTCGCTCTCTGTAGATAGGGTTTGGGGAACAGAATTTCCGCGAGTGAAGGAGAAATGGAATGATGATTCTTCCGGGAAATCACCCAGGACAACCCGATGGCTTTTTGAAATCCGCCGGCTTTTTTAAACAATTGCGCCAGATAATATAAAAACTCCTGGTTGTCTTCTCCCTGGGTCACCTTAGACAACTCATTCATCCCCATTTCAAGAAATCCTATGGAGATCAGTTTTTCCGCCCGGTTGATCCGTTTGCGGTTGATTTCCCCCAATCCCCACTTTCGCGGAACCGCGTTCTGGATTAACCCCGGCTCCATGAATTCCAAAGGTCGCCGGAACATTTCCATTCGCGCGACCATGGCGTAAAAATCCATCGGGTGTTGGTTCACCAAGCGGTTCAGAACCTGGCTCCGCTTTTCATAATTTCCGGACCGGCCTTCCATCTCCCCCAGCCAGTACAAGGCCGCAGGGCGAAAATCGTCCGGTTCCGGAAACCCGTAATCCAGATTGCGGTATTTATCGGGATGGGCGTATTTCAATAATTGGTTGAACCCCACCTTGGCGGCATCCATATTTCCTCGAAGCCGGTGGAGCCAGGGAACTTTAAACTGGGCGGCGGGGGTGAAATACCCCCAGTTGTAGCGGCCCAGGAGTTTTTCGTAATAATCAATGGCCTTCTCGTATTGATAGTTGTCTTCCTCGATCCTTCCCATAAAAAACAGGGCCTTGTGACAGGCCAGCGTTTCGGTTGGAAACTTGTCGAGAAGTTTTTGATACACCAACAGAGAATTATCGGTAAATCCACTTTCCCACAGCTTGCGCGCCAACTGACTCAGGTAACCCACCGGATACAGATCGATCAGGGCCTCAATGTCCCGGCTCCAGGATTCCTTCCGAACCTGATTCAATATGGCCTGATTGACATGATTCAGAATCCCTTTGGCGTTCTCGTCACCCGGAAATTCATTAAGCACTTTCATTCCATAGTCCAGGATTTTGGGGAAATCATCCATGCTCAAAGCGAGATACAGGTTGTCGATGACCCTATTGCTGGTCTGGGGCCACTTGGGAAGTTTTCGGGCAACCGGTTTCACGGGAGGCTCGCCCTCTTCTCCCTTTCCCCGTAACAGCCGTTTCAATTGCTCGGCATTACCGTTCCTGCTTTCCAAAGCTTCCAAATTGTTTTTCAGAAAGGCCAGCGTCGCAGGGCGGGTGGCTTTGGAAGGAAAATTATTTAAAAGGAATATGTAAATATCCGCCGCCTCATCCAGATTTTTTCCGGCATCGTAGGTGCGGGCCAGAGCCAGGTAAATGTTCAAGCGGTTTTTTTCATGACCGGGGTATTCGCGCACCAGGGCATGGTTGTAATGGTTCCAGGCCGAGGGATAATCCTCCTGCTCGAAATAGGCATTTCCCAGGCGGGTCTCGATGTGCGCCAAATGACGGGGCACTTCCTCATGAAAGGGGCTGGAAGGAAACTTTTCAAACAGGGTCATTTCATACTGGTAGGCTTCTTTCAAATGCGCCACGGCCTGATCCCAGTGTCCCTCATTCATACGCTCCTCTGCCAATTGGCTGGACGCCACGCTGAGAAAGTAGGTTCTGAAATCCTCCAGGATGAATCCTCCGGTAAAGTTATGGTTCAGGATCGCCAGCGCCTGACCATATTCGTGTTTGGCCAGATAAAGGTAGGCCATCCCCAGATGAATCAGATTGTTTTGCGCGGCAGACTCCACCTGCTGACGGGCGTCCTTAAACGTTTGCAAAAGGGGACCAAGGTCTTCGGGTCCCAGATTTTTTAAATTTGGGATGCCTTCCTTGAACAGGAAATCGGTGGGGAAATGTTTCCCCGTTTCAAAAACGTCGAGACTGTTGGCCGAAGCGAGCCAGGGGCACAGACCCAACAGAATGATAACAAGAAGCGATTGTCTCAAACAGTTCATGAAGATTTGGCAACGGGACGATCCGGGAACCCCTGTAATCTATGGCTCCCTGAGTCCGGAAAATTGGACAAGGATGCAGGAGGAGCTTAAAACACCATTCCTTAATGAAACAGTATCAGGCAAACCGGCCTTATTCTCAAGTGTTTTGAAAGTATTAGCCTTTAAATTTTAAATAGTTATCAAAAATCAGATGAAATGTGGAAGTGAACCGGCCCCAGCGGCTCTGCCGGGTTTCCTGAAGTTCGGCGATCGGCCAAAACCGGCCCTCGCTGATTTCCAGAGGATTGATGGTTATTTTCTGATCGGTCGTGCAGATAAAAGAATGGACATGTTCCCACAAGGTTTCCCGGCAGGCGGAAAATTTCATAAAAAACTGTAACTCCCCGGTGATCCCCAACTCCTCCTGGAGTTCCCGGTGGGCGCAGGCCGGGTAATCTTCGCCTGCATTCACATGACCGGCCGCCGAAGAATCCCAGTAACCCGGGTGTTCATCTTTGGTCATGGCCCGTTTTTGCAAGAATACATCGCCGGCGGAATTGAACACCAGAATATGAACGGAACGGTGAAGCAGGCCTTTGGCATGTACTTCGCCCCGAGTGGCCTGACCAATCACCCGGTCTTCGTCATCCACGAAATCCAATAATTCCTGGGAATCGTCCATTCAAAAAAGCTTACAAGGGAGTGCGGGCACGGATGAAACCTCAGGCGGTCTCCCGCATCGATTTCAAATAGCTGAGTTCGGCGGGGACGTTTTTATCTTCGCAGTAATTATGGTCGGCGAGGATTTTAAGGTCGTCCAGGACCCGCTTGTCGCCCTCAAAAACGACGGTTTGATATCCTTTATCCGCCACAGCGCCGCCCGCCTGGAGCAGACTCATCACCGAGCGGGCGTCGAATTTTTCATTATCCAACACAAGAAAAGCGTCGGCATTGTGTTTGCGCACGATAAGGGAAATATAGGTCGAAGGCCTGGCGTGAAATCCCAGAGGTGTGGGAATGGGCAATTCGTAGCGGACCGTCTTGACGAATTTTTTAAGCAGTTCTTTCCCCAGCAAATTACCTTCCCGGATATAAAAAATACAATTCTTGAAGCAAAAGTTCACCACCTGGTTCAAGAGTTCATTTTTATTGACCAGTGTAGAAATGATCCGTTTGCATTCCCCCTGTCTGATTTCATCTTCGTGTCGTTCGTAAAAATGGGTCAACCAGATGGTGACCTCCAAAAGATGCAGGAGCATGGAAATGTACCCGCGGAAGTTTTTGAGTTCCTCGTGCTTTTTCTGAATGTAAGTTCCCTTGATGTAGGTATCGAACTCCGATTGCACGCTGTGCACCAGGCTCATCACCATCCGGGCTTTCTTCTCGTCGATGATTTCGGGAACGATGCGCTTGAGATCGCCCCCCTTGAGTTTGATCCGCGCATTCATATCTTCCATCATCGCGGCCACGTTACCCATCTTCTCGAACATATCGATGATGCGGTCTTCATCCTCCTTGATCTGCTCGTCTTCCGCATTTTTGGGAAGCTGTTTGTTAACCTCCACTTCGGAGAACTGGTCGGGGTCCACTGCGTCAACGGAAAATTCCAGATTATTTTTTTTGCCGGCACGGAGGCATTCCTCGTACAGATTGAGAATGGATGGATTCAAAAATTCCAGTGCCGCCTGCGTTTCTTTAAAAAACCGCTTTTTATGTTCGTCCGAGTCCCGCAGATTGTAAAAAGGATAACGGTCCATCAAATGCCGGATGTAAAACGCGGCGATGACCAGATTCCGGATCGAAGCGACATATTCGGTAAAAAAGGCCCACGTCTTGTTTTGCCGGGCGCCGTGCTCATCCATGAAGCTTTCCAGCAGCTCCGCCTGCTGAATCAGATTGGAATAACACTTACGGGTGGCGTCGTGTTTTTTATCCGGAAGGGAAGCGAACGCATTGAAGGTTTTGAAAAACTGCTCACCCGCCTCTTTCACCAGAGGGAGAAACTCTTCTTCGGAAATGATCTGGGTTAAGGATTTAGGTTCCAAGAGCGGCTTCCATTGTCAACCGGCCGAGACCGGCGGGCTGGAGGAGGTTAATTCATCGAATAGCGTGCGACGAACACTTTGGGAAGATACTTCATCCAGCTTTCGATATGAGAGGGAGGCCCCACCGGCACCACCAGTTGGTGATAATTGAATTTAGGGCGCGCGGGCGACTGGCCCAATTTCATATTGGCTTCCCGGGCCGTTCGGTTTCCCTTCTTCATGTTGCAGGGTTTGCAGGCCACCACCACATTGGTCCAGGTGGTTTTTCCGCCCCGGGATTTGGGAATAACGTGATCCACGGTTAAGGGATGATCCTTGTCGCCGCAATACTGGCAGGTGAATTTATCTCGTCTCAATATATTCTTCTTGCTGAACGATACCGTTTTTCGGGTTTTCCGGCTGACCAGGTTGAGCACGCGAATCACCGTCGGGACCGGAAACGACATGGAAGGCGACCGAACGACATACCCGTTGCATTCGATCTGCTCGGCGCGGCCGCTCAACACCATCACGATTCCCCGTTTGGCACTGCAAAACTGCAACGGCTCGTAAGAAGCATTGAGAATCAATATTTTTAATACGTTCAACATGACTTCCGTGTGACCTCGATTACGGATATCTCTTTGAATTCGCGGAGTAAATCTTTTTGATTTTACTCCTAAGCCCGGCACCCGTCAATACGCTGCACCACCGACCCTCTCCGGCTGCAAGTAAGCCTCTATTTTAAAAAAGGTTACCGACTCCCAAACGGCCCTGCGGATCCAGCGATTTTTTGATGGCCTTTAATTCTGTAAGCGCCGAATCCCCGACCATTTTGCGGTAATATTCTTTTTTCAACTTGCCGACGCCATGCTCGGCGGAAATCGTGCCCCCCCATTGTAAAATCCGGTCCACCAGTGTTCCATAAACGTTATGCGCCAGCGCTGTCTGCTCGGCGTCCGGCAATAAATTGATATGAAGATGATTATCGCCGATGTGACCGAACACGACATAGTCCAGACCGCTCGCGGTCAGTTCATCCCGGTAAAACTTCATCATGTCCATGAAATAAGCGTCGCCCACCGCCATATCCGTTCCCATTTTAACCCGGCCCAGCCGCGAATTTTCCTCATTGATCATGAGGGGAATTTCATGCCGGAAATCGTGAAACTTTTCCAGGTCTTTTGGGCCCTGCGCAAACCACGAGTCCTCCAGAAGGACCGCTTCCGTTTCCAGAAAAGCGACCCAGTTCTCCAGACAGGGGTCGTAATCGTCCTGCGAAGCCACATCCTGCTCAAAAAACAAGGCGGCCCGCGCCGAATCGGGAATATTGGCGAATTTCTTTTTCAATCGTTGCAGGGAATGGCTGTCAAAATATTCCAGCGAACAGGGGTCAATATTCTGTGCATTGGAGATTTTAATTTTCTCCAGCAACCGCCAGCACAATTCCTCCTGCTTCATAAAAAGAATCCCGCTTAAAAAATTGGCCGGCGTCTTCATCAGCCGGAGCGTGCATTCGGTAAACACGCACAGGGTACCATCCGAACCGATGAACAGATCCAGCCAATCCATCCCCGGTTGCACAAAATACCCCGCCGCGTTTTTACATTCGGGGCTTTTGAATTTCACCCGGGGAAACTCCACAGTGGATCCGTCGTCCAACTGAAGGGGCCGGTCGATGGTTTGGCCACGGGCGAGCAATGCGGTCCTCCCGTCCGATAAAACAATATCCGCTTCCAGGACGAACTGGCGCGTCGTTCCGAATTTGTAACTGCGGGACCCGGAAGCATTGGTGGCCAGGGTGCCGCCGATGGAGGCCAGCGATTCGGTCGGGTTGGGCGGATAAAACCAGCCGCTGTTCTGTAAATGGGCTTGCAGGTCTTTCAGGGTGACGGCGGGACCGACCCGGCAGGTACCGGCCTTGACCGCGCCCAGGGTATGGAATCGCTCGAGGGACAAGATAACACCCTCTAAAGGAATTCGGGAGGCGGTCAATCCCGTACCCGCCCCTGCCAGGGTGACGGGCTGGTCGCTTTCCTTCAAAAAAGCAACCAATTCGTCGCGGGTCTCGGGGACGAGCACCTCGCTGGCCCGCCCGCCGGAAAAATTTGAGGCGTCCTTGAGATAAGGCGCCACGGTTTCGGGATCGGTTTTTCTAAACATGAATTTATAATCACCCGGTCAATGTCGGGTGGATTCCATTAAACCATCGGCTTGCGGAGGAAGAAATCCTGCATACCCATGGTGACGCTCAATCAATTCCAGAACGGTATAAACTGTGCCATCCTTCTTCTCGGGCTGGGTAAATACTTGGCGCAAATCCGAGCCGGGATCACCGACCACTTTCCCCGCCACATCAAACCCCCGTTGCTTGATGGAAACAATCGCGGCATCGACATCTTCCACGAGAATGGCGATGTGGTGGAAACACTGATCCCCGTGCGCCTTCACCCAGTCCGGGATCAGGCTGTCCCGGCCGCGGTCGCCGTCAAACGCCTGATCGATGAACAGAGCTGGGTAGCCGGGTTTGCGAAACACTTTTGCCCACCAGTCATCGAATTCCAAGACCCCTATCTTTTCATCATAGTGGAAACCGTAGTCGATAAACTGCTTTGATCGGGCATCGACATCCAGGGTGCGGAGGGTGCAATGGTCTACCAGAGGCATCAGTCCGGTGCCGCACCGGTTCAGATGATCCGCAAAGTCCGCCGCCGCCCGGTTGCTCTCCAGGAACTTTCCGATGTAGTCTGCCATCAATTGATCCAGGGGAGCCATAACCCAAACCTATTCCTCATCCCCGCGTGTGGGCGGGTCCGCCCGGTCTTCTTCCTGAGTTTTATCTTTGGGGCTTTTCGGTGGCCCCTGGTGGATAAAACCGGCGTAGCCGAACATCAAAACCACCATACCGATCAGGAGGCCGATCCCAACAACTGTAAGAATTGTATCCATAAAGCGCTCACTCCAAAATCCTGCTTTCATTTATGTTAACACCCCCCCGGAAAACCGCCAAGATCCCCTTTGACAAATTCCCTCATCAGGCGTGCGCAAACTCCGAGGCCATGCAACGCATCGCCGCGCCCATGGTGGGCGGCATGGTGTCCGCAACCCTGTTAACCCTGATCGTGATCCCCGCCCTCTACGGCTGGGTACTGGAACATCGACTCAAACAATCCGGTCAGTTCACTCATTAAATATCCAGGTTTTGCCGCTTTCCAAGTCTTCTATCCGGATTTCCTGAATGGTGACGGGCACTCTTTTCTCATTCTTCCTTGACACCGTTTTTGGCCTTAACGTATGCTGAGTGAAACACAAGGAGAATCCCTTCATGAAAGACGATGTCAAAGGCAGTGAAACCCACAACCAGAAGGTAACCATCGGCGGAGTCCAGTTGACCCTCAGCCAGCCGGACAGTAGTGAAGTCACCTGGATCGGGCAGAGCGAAATCCTGAAACAGGTTCTGGCCTGCTGGCTGGTGGTGGCAGAAAAGGACCTGCCCCTGTCCCCCCGGATAACAGGCATGCCCGGAATCGGCAAAACCACCCTGGCCATGGTCGGGGCGCGGATCCGCCGGCAACCGCTGTACATTTTTCAGTGCACCGCCGACACCCGGCCGGAAGATTTGCTGGTCACCCCGGTGCTGTCCGAAGCCGGGAAAATTTCCTACCACGCCTCGCCCCTGGTGACCGCCATGATCCAAGGGGGCATCTGTATCCTCGACGAGGGCAACCGGATGAATGAGAAAAGCTGGGCGTCACTCGCCCCTCTGTTGGACCATCGCCGCTATGTCGAATCGATCATCGCCGGCATCCAGGTCCACGCGCACAAGGAATTTCGCGCCGCCGTCACCATGAACAGCGACGAGTCCACTTTCGAGATTCCGGATTACATCCTGTCGCGCCTACAACCCACACTGCGATTGGAAATGCCGTCGCATGAGGACGAACTGGCCATCCTGAAATACCATCTGCCTTTCGCGGAGGAGGATTTACTGAACATGACGGTGCACTTTTTGCAACGCGCCCACAAACTCGACCTGGATTTTTCTCCCCGCGACGGACTTCACATCTTGCAGTACGCCCTTAAGCGGTTGAGCCAGGACAAGAATCATCCGCTCTCGAAGGATGACATCTGGCGCGAAGCGGTGGAAAAAGTTTTGGGTGAAGAAGCCTTGAATCTGGATGAACTGGCCGGGAAAAAACAGCGCGCGCTGGGTTCTGAAAACCTGCCGATGGGGTTGGGCGATTTTTTCTTCGATGAGGACAGCCCTCTGCACCCGGATTCCGATCCCGAACGCTAACCCCCCTCTTCCGGATTCTGCCCATGGCACACATCTTTGAACTCAGTGACAAGGTTCAGCTCCTCCCCGTCATTCACGGCAGCGGCAACTTCACGCGTGAAGTCCGCCAGCGGATTCTGTCTTCCGGGTGCGACTGCCTGGCGGTCTGCCTGCCGCCGGAATTTCAAACCAACGTCGAGCAGGGCATCCAGAAACTTCCCTTCATCTCCATCAGCGGACTGGAAGAAGCGGAGGGTACGTTGAGTTACGTGCCCATCGATCCGGTGCAACCCGTCATCATGGCGCTTCGCATTGCCCAGCAGGAGGGAATTCCCCGCAAGTTCATCGACCTCAGCGTGTCTCAATACGATATGCGGCACTTCGATTTTCCAGACGCATTATCGTTACGCGGCCTGTCTCTCGAAAAGTTCGCCAGCGCCCTTCTACCGTTCATTCCCCGTCCGGCGGACAACAGCCAGCATGATCAGCGGGCGCGCTGGATGGCGTATCAATTGCACCAGCTGGAGATGGATTACAAACAGGTCGTTCTGGTGTGTTCCCTGCTCGACTGGCCTTGGATCAAGCAGGCGTATGACGATCGTTCCGAATACCCTCATCCCGAGGCGCCGGGCGGCGACCCCACTTTGTACGGGCTGGAACCGGCCACTCTGTTTTTCGCGTTGAGCGAGTTTCCCTACATCACTTACCTGTACGAGAAAAACCGGCAGGAGTTGAAATCGGACCGGGATGTGGCCATCGACGGCGTCAAGGAAATCATGCTGAAAGCGCGGGAAAACTTTCTTAACAAACATAAAATCCGTTACCACAACCTGACCTCGCAAACGTTTCAGATTTATCTGCAATACGTGCGCAACCTCACCCTGATGGAACACCGCCTCACCCCCGACTTGTACACCCTGGTGGTGTCCGCCAAACAGATCGGTGGAGACGCCTACGCCATCGCTCTGATG